>JAKDLC010000176.1 GCA_030453055.1 Nitrosospira sp. | reverse complement strand
TATGTAGATGCCCAACTGATGCAAGCTATGCTGGCGGCGCGCGAGGGAAATCATGAACAAGCCCTCGCTATCGCCAGGCAGATTCAAAAACAAGAGGGAAAGTCCGCGGTAGGTTACATAGCGGAAGGTGATCTGCTCATGGAGCAAAAAAATCCGGCACTTGCTGCGAAGGCATATGAACGGGCGCTGACTATCAGTAAGAGCGGGCCCTTAATGGTGAAGTTGCACACATCGCTCCGCCAATCCGGAAAAGCTAAGGAAGCAAACTCGCGCTTGCTCCAATGGCTGAAGGAACACCCAGATGATGCATTTACCGGCATGTATCTTGCCGGTGTCTTCGTTGCAGATGGGGCGAATAAGGCCGCCATCGAACAATATCGGACTATCCTGCGCCAACATCCTACCTATATGCCGGCGCTTAACAATCTGGCATGGCTTTATCAAAAGGAGAAAGACCCTCAAGCCTTGGAATATGCTGAGAAAGCCTATCAACTCGCGGGGGAAAATCCCGCAACATTGGACACCCTGGGATGGATATTAGTGGAACAAGGCAACACCGCACGCGGTCTTCCGCTCCTGCGAAAGGCAGTCTCTCTTGTGCCGGAAGGGGGAGAAATTCAATATCATCTTGCAGTCGGATTGGTCAAAGCAGGGGAAAAGACTAAAGCCCGTAAAGAGCTTGAGCAACTGTTGGATACCGGAAAAAATTTCGCCAGTATCGATGAGGCAAAAATATTGTTGAAACAGTTGCAATAGCCGATATTATAAGAGGACACTGCTGTCCGGTTAGAACGAGAATAGATTCAGTTGTACAGCACTCCGTGGATGATTTTGTGGACGCTGCCCTGAACCAGGAATTCATCCGGAACCTTGTTTTGCAACAATATTTCGTATTATTTGGCGCTCATCTTCCGGATGAGGTCCGCTACGGGCGATTCCGCTATCTATATCATTCCTCTGTTTTATCGTTCTAAGTCTGAGATTTATATCCAGCCTTTTAATTCGCCTCCCATATCTGATTTCCTGATCAATCAATAGCGGTCTTCATATAGAGGATAGCTAACTGTCGTTCTTTAGCGACATGAAAATACACGTTTTAACAGTCAGTTACCTTACATAATAAAATAACCTATTGAATTTGACGACAATCGATATTGTCACGTATTCGCTAACTGACTGAATGCAAATAGTTAATAAACATGGCATGAATTATGCTTACTGTTAGTCAAGCAAATTCGTCTCGATAATTCCGCCAACTGCGGGAGTGCCGAGAACAGTAACGCTATTTCAAGCAAATATCCTCCATGTCGTTCCTATAACTTGATCAGCTTATACATCATTTATACAACTCATCCATCGGAACCATGGCGCGGCTGGAATCCGTCGGCATACCGTCAAGTTGTTGTATCAGGCTTCAATCCACCCCATTAATCTCTGGACACACTCCCATGCAATTAGACAACGATGCAAATCTTCGTGTTAACAGGCCTCATCCCTACTTGCCTGCCGCCAAAGCTGCGGGTTACTTCAAGTCAGGCTCATCGTCAATTGAGAACGAGGAATTTTTGTATGAAACCCTCAGGCCAAATTGCGTTTTAACGCAAGGTGATTATAGTATTTATCTGGCCGATTCACCAAAGCGATGCAGTTTGGTAAACAAGCTTATAACGCGCATGTATTCGCGGCGTGGCTATGATACGGAGAGCGCCGCAGTTTTTTCACATGATGACAGACGGATCACGTTTGAGGCGTCCAGCAAACATGAACCGTTCGGCACTTTAACGCTGGGTATTGATTCAGAAAAAGGCTTGCTTGCTGATGAACTTTATGAAAAGGAGATTAACGCTTTTCGCCTAAAGAACAAAAAAGTCTGCGAAGTGTCGAAACTCGCCGTTGATTCCACATATGGTTCAAAAGAAGTTCTCGCTTCATTATTTCATCTAGCTTATATTTACGCACGCACAATTCACAAGGCGTCAGACGCCTTCATCGAGGTTAATCCGCGTCATGCCGGATTCTACAAGCGAATGTTGGGGTTTCAGGCGATAGGTGAAGTTCGCACTTGTCAACGCGTCGGCGCCCCGGCTGTGCTCCTGCATTTAGAGCTGGATTACATGGATACCCAGATATCTTCCCTAGCGGGATTGCGTGAAGTTAAGGACAAATCATTATACCCATACTTTTTTCCTCGTTATCAAGAAGAAGGGTTGGCACGTAGGCTCACGTGTCACCTTAATTAAAATTGACGGTAAACAGTGCCATATCGTTACAATTCTGCTATTCATCCTGCTTGGGTTTACCTGGAGGACGCGGCATGAATAGCGCGGCAAGCGGTTTTTGCTGCTGGCGATGGGAATGTCCAGGCCGTTTATCCATTGCGGGCGTTGCTGGATTGGCGGAAGGAGGCGGCTTGTCATCATGGGGCTGCATCGAAGGAGTGTATGGCTGAGTGAATAACGGATCTTCAGGCTTTTTGCGCGCTCCCTGAGAGCGGCCCAGTTCCCCATGTGCTGCTCGCTGCCTCATAGCCCTCGACCGAGGTGCCGAGGTCGTTTCATCGGCCTGTTGGGAGTGCGGTTCGGAAGATTTCTTCCGCTCTGGCTTGGGACGCTCATCGCGGTTGCGCCGACCGCGGGTAGCCTTGGATTCTGCGGACTGATTCGACGTTTCCGGCTCAAATCCGGCAATTATCCGGGTGCTAAGCTTGAATTTCAGAAGTTTCTCGATATCTTCAAGCAATCCGTTCTCATCTTCGCACACTAGCGAAATTGCGTCGCCTTTGGTGCCAGCGCGACCGGTGCGGCCGATCCGATGTATATAATCTTCAGGCGTTGTGGGCAATTCGAAATTGACCACATGCGGCAGGTCTTCAATGTCGAGTCCGCGTGCGGCTACGTCGGTTGCAACCAATACACGTACCATTCCCCGCTTGAATTCGGCCAGCGCCTGGGTGCGCTGGGGTTGGCTCTTGTCGCCATGAATCGCCGTTGCGGTGACGCCGTCACGTTCCAATTGCTGAGCCAGCCGGCTGGCGCCGTGCTTGGTACGGACAAACACCAGAACCTGTTTCAGATCATGCGACTTAATCAGATATGTCAGTAATTCCCGTTTACGGTCGCGTTCGACCGGATGCACCACGTGCGTTACCAGCTCGGTGATAGCGTTACGCCGCGCCACTTCAATCAATACCGGTCGTTGTAACAGTTTATCCGCCAGTTTCTTGATTTCGTCCGAAAAAGTGGCGGAAAACATAAGACTTTGGCGCTGTTGCGGTATCAGCGCGAGAATGCGCTTTATGTCAGGCATGAAACCCATATCCAGCATGCGGTCAGCCTCGTCCAATATCAGGATCTCGACTTTGGAGAGGTTCATCGTTTTCTGTTCGATGTGATCCAGCAGACGTCCCGGTGTCGCTACCAGTATTTCCACGCCGGCGCGCAAATCTTTGACCTGAGGGTCGATATTGATACCCCCATAAACCACGGCGCATTTCAATGGCAGGTATTTGCCGTAGGTTTTGACGCTCTCATACACCTGGGCCGCGAGTTCCCGCGTCGGCACCAGAATCAGCGCGCGAACCGGGTGCCTGGCAGGGGAAACGCTCGTGTTTGCGTGAGATTGCAGGCGGTGCAGCATGGGCAACGTAAAGCCGGCGGTCTTGCCGGTGCCGGTTTGTGCCCCCCCCATTATGTCCTTGCCTTCAAGTATTGGCGGAATCGCCTGTGCCTGAATGGGGGTAGGTTCCGTGTAGCCTTGATCCGCTATAGCACGCAGAATTTCAGGCGAAAGGTTGAGTTGATCGAACGACATATGTATTACTCCCAAACCGTCCACCCAACGCCTGTTGGGACCGGTCTAGGCGGAACAATCAATAGAACGGGTTGTATGACAAGGGAACACGACGGATGGCCGCGGCTGCGGCCAGACAGATACGCCAAGCGAGCATGAATCGGCACTGCGTGGGTCAATTCAAGAAAATGCGCTAATCATTTCTTACGCCCTGATGGATATTTTTTTGCAGCTTCCCGGCTTTAAGCCATTCGCCGCTTTTTTTCAATGCATTCAATAGCGGCGGGGCTCCAGCAATGGCCACCGCATCAACCAGACAATACCAGGCTGCGACGCCACTGGGCGGATTTCCCTGGGATAAACCGAGGACGGGTTCTATGGTCGCCCATTTCCAGGTTCCCGCCGCCGTACCGATCAACTCCAGCCACGTGGTAATAAAGAAGGCGGCAAGATAAACCATCGGCGAGCGGCCTTTGAACAGATAGACGAGAAAAACGCAAAACAGTAACGCACCCACCTGATCGCCCTGCTCAGGATAACCGCTGATTCCCCAGATTGACCATGTACCGCAAACCACTACGACAAACGTCGCTATTTTCCGGGCATACTTCAGGAAAAAACCGGAGCGCGCGAGTGCGACAGCCGTCAAATAAACCATTCCGTGACCGGGCGGCACATAAGCGGGCACGTTTCCAAAACGATAGGTATAGCCGCCCATATAGATGGAGGCGAAATGCTCGCCAAGGGTGGCAAAAGCAACCGCAATGATAACCTGCATCCGTACTTCTTTATTTTCCCCCAATAACAGGCCGAGCAAAAATGTCCAGGCGATGAGCCCCATGAAGTTTTGCTGTTCCAAACTTCCGCTGGCGTCCATCACCAAACTGATCGCCACACAAACGAAAGTCAAAGCCGCTATGAAATAATCACGTATTCCGTGAGAATAAGTGGCATTGATTTGGGGGAAATGGCGTAGCATTCCATATGCCTATCTCATTTTATTTAATTTGATTTAATCGGAATCCGACCGATGCACGGCACGGAGCGCCGTGATTTTCGTGACAAGGAAATCAGGTAGCGATCCGGGCCGGTTTTTTCTGAAGTAAAAGGTAATCTTCACGCGGTTACCTTCAGTCGTCGACGGTCATCCCTTGCGGGCAAAGCCGCTGTTCCCCATTGATCAACCAGGAACAGTGGCTTAGGCGCGGCTCATTCCAAGTGAATATAGCGATACCGGGGAGATGAGCCGGATCACTTCTTCTCGTCTTCCTCCTTATCCTTACCTTTATCCTCTTCGTCCTCTTCCTCCTCGTCCTCCTCATCCTTATCTTTCTTTTCGGCCTTGAGCACCATTTTGC
>JAKDLC010000175.1 GCA_030453055.1 Nitrosospira sp. | reverse complement strand
CTTTCGCGGCGCTATCGAATTTCAGGATTCGCGGCGCTACAACGGCAAGTTTCCACACGATGACCGGGATTTCAACGACTACGATCTCATCCAGGGTTACGGCGAATTGTATTTTAAAGGTGCGTTAGGCGCGGACGATCGCAAACAGCAACGACCACTCAGGCTTCGCGTAGGTCGCATGGCTTATGAAGCGTTGGATCGGCGTCTGATCGGTCGCAATGAATGGCGCAACACGACCAATACTTTCGAGGGCTTTCGCATCAACCTGGGTCAGGAAGTGAACGACTGGGAAGTCGATTTATGGGCCTACCAGCCTGTGAAGCGTGTACTGACTGCTTTCGACCAGCGCATCGAGAATCAATGGTTTTACGGCATTATCGGTCACTGGCGCAGGTGGTCCCACTTTATTACGCTACAGCCTTATTACATGGGTCTCATGCAGGACGGCAACCGAACATCAGAGTCCATTCAGCTCGGAAATGGGCAAATCGACCGTGAAATTCACGCACCTGCCCTGCGTGGCTATGGAAGGATCGGCAACACCGACCTCGATTATGATTTCAACCTGATCTATCAGTTTGGCAGGAACGGCGCCGACCGACATGACGCGCACGGTTATACGCTAGAGACGGGATATACCTTCAAACACAGATGGAAACCGCGTATCAGCGCCTTTTATGGTTACGCGACCGGCGATCGTAATCCCAATGACAACGTGAACAATCGCTTTGAGCGTTTCTTTGGCTTCGCGCGGCCCTGGTCGGCAGATGATTACATTGTTTTTGAGAACATCAAGGCGCCTAAAATCAAGCTTGAGTTTCAACCGGCCAAGGATTTGCGTATAGATGGCGGCTACAGCTGGTTCTGGCTTGCGAGCAGCACGGATCGCTTCAACAATCTCCTCGATGGCAACAACAGCGCCATCCGGAATCCCGGTTTCAATCGTGATCCCACCGGGCAAAGCGGCGACTATATCGGACATGCTTTTGATGTTCGCGCGCGGTATAAGCTCACGGGCCATATCGACACCACCGTGGGTTACTCCCATTTTGTCAGTGGCGAGTTTACCCGTAACAGGCAAATAGCCGCGCTGGGAAATAGTCCGGGCAGTTCCGATTTTTTTTATGTTGAAGTTGTAATCAGTGCGTTCAAGTAACCTTGAACAGAGGTACCTAACATTTCTATTAAAGGGAAAATCATGAGCATCAGAATATTGCTGGCGGCGGGCCTGCTGGTGGCAGGCATTTTTACGGGCGGTAGCGCGTTGGCGGAAAAAACCCTGTTGAATGTTTCCTACGATCCGACGCGCGAGCTTTACCAGGAATTCAACGCGGCGTTTGCAAAACAGTGGGAAGCAAAGACCGGTGAGAAAGTGGCCGTCAAGCAATCCCACGGGGGTTCCGGCAAACAGGCGCGCTCCGTGATCGACGGCCTCGAGGCCGATGTGGTGACGCTGGCCTTGGCCTACGACATTGACGCCATCGCGGAAAAAGCCAAACTGCTTCCGGAAGAGTGGCAAAAGCGGCTTCCGCTCAACAGCACGCCTTATACCTCGACCATCGTTTTCCTGGTGCGCAAAGGCAACCCCAAGGGCATTAAAGACTGGAACGATCTGGCCAGGCCCGGTGTGGCGGTTATCACGCCCAACCCCAAAACGTCCGGGGGTGCGCGATGGAATTATCTGGCGGCATGGGAATTTGGCAAGCGCCACTTCGGTGAAGCCAGAGCAAAAGACTTTGTCGCCGACATCTACAAGAACGTTCCGGTACTCGATTCCGGTGCGCGCGGCTCGACCACGACTTTCGTCGAACGCGGCATGGGTGACGTCTTCATCTCATGGGAGAACGAGGCATTCCTTGCAATCAAGGAATACGGTCCCGACAAGTTCGAGATCGTGGCGCCCTCGCTTAGCATACTCGCGGAGCCGCCAGTTGCGGTGGTAGACAAAGTGGTGGACAAGAAAGGTACGCGCGCACTCGCCGAAGCCTATCTACAGTATTTATACTCGGAAGAGGGTCAGGAGATCGCGGCAAAGAACTTCTACCGTCCTACCAACGCCAAGGTTGCCGAGAAATACGCCAGTCAGTTTCCCGCCATCAAGCTGTTCAAGATCGACGATGCGTTTGGCGGTTGGAAGAAAGCGCACAAAATTCACTTTGCCGATGGCGGCACCTTTGATCAGATCTATCAGAAATAGAATGCTGCTGTGTGAGGGCGCCACCATATAATACGGGGGCTGGCAATGACCGCATTGATCGTGGATGGAGAGCGCGCGGGCGGTAGCTGCGCGATGATAATAATCGGACCAACGGTAGTTTAAAGTTGAGCACATTCAAACAACATAGCGTTTTACCCGGGTTCAATCTGGCGCTTGGATTTACCCTGATTTATCTGAGCCTTATCGTGCTGATCCCGCTCTCGGCGGCATTCATCCGCACGTTCGAGCTCACGTGGGCAGAATTCTGGGCCGTGGTGACTTCACCACGTGTCGTGGCGTCGTACCGGCTGACGTTTGGCGCATCGTTTGCAGCGGCGCTGGTCAATGCGGCATTCGGGCTTCTGGTGGCGTGGGTGCTGGTGCGCTACCGCTTTCCCGGCAAAAAAATGGTGGATGCCATGGTGGACCTTCCGTTTGCGCTGCCAACGGCGGTGGCCGGCATCGCGCTGACCGCGATTTATGCGGGAAATGGCTGGATAGGCCAGTTTCTTGAGCCCCTCGGGATCAAGATTGCTTTTACACCCATCGGTATTTTTGTGGCGCTGACTTTTATCGGTTTACCCTTCGTCGTACGCACGGTGCAACCCGTCCTCGAAGATATCGAATCGGAACTGGAAGAAGCGGCGGCAATGTTGGGCGCGAACCGGTTGCAAACTTTCTCGCGGATTATTTTACCGACGGTTTTTCCGGCATTGATGACGGGGTTTGCGCTTGCGTTCGCGCGCGCGATTGGCGAATACGGATCGGTTATTTTCATCGCCGGCAATATGCCGATGATTTCCGAGATTACACCGCTTCTGATCATAACCAAGCTGGAGCAGTACGATTACGCAGGCGCCACCGCGCTGGCGGTAGTCATGCTGGTGATTTCGTTTGTGTTGCTGCTGATCATCAATTTGCTGCAATGGTGGGGTCGGCGGCGGAGCGCTTCAGCATGAAGGGGTTTCAATGAGCGCTGTCGCTCTTCCAGTATCCAGCGGCACTCGCCGCGTGCGAGCCACGCATGAGGCCGCTTGGGTACGCGTGACGTTAATCGCCGTAGCGCTCGCTTTTCTGACACTGTTCCTCTTCGTACCACTCATCGCCATCTTCTATGAGGCGCTGAAGAAAGGCGTGGATGTCTACGTCGCCGCCATTACTGACCCTGACGCCGTCGCAGCGATCAAGCTTACGCTAACCGCCGCCGCTATCGCGGTGCCGCTCAATCTGATATTCGGCGTAGCGGCCGCATGGGCTATCGCCAAATTCGAGTTCCGGGGTAAAAATCTGCTAACTACGCTGATCGATTTACCCTTTGCGGTTTCGCCTGTGGTTTCCGGGCTGATCTACGTGCTCATCTTCGGCTTGCAGGGTTGGCTGGGGCCGTGGCTGGCGCAACATGATATAAAGATCATATTCGCCGTGTCCGGCATTGTGCTGGCCACTATTTTTGTAACCGTTCCATTTATCGCCCGTGAGTTGATTCCGCTGATGCAGGCGCAGGGTACCGAGGAGGAGGAAGCCGCGGTGGTATTGGGCGCCAACGGTTGGCAGACCTTTTTCCGGGTCACACTTCCAAACATCAAGTGGGGTCTGCTGTACGGTACCATTCTTTGCAATGCCCGAGCGATGGGTGAATTTGGCGCGGTCTCAGTGGTATCCGGGCACATCCGCGGCATGACCAATACGCTGCCGCTTCATGTCGAGATACTATATAACGAATACAACTTCGCGGCCGCATTCGCGGTAGCGTCGCTATTGGCGTTGCTCGCATTGGTGACACTCGCTTTGAAGACGTTCGTCGAATCCAGCAACAAACAGCACAAGGAGAATGCCGGTGAGCATTGAAGTACGTAATCTTTCCAAGCAGTTCGGGACTTTCGCTGCACTACGCGATGTCAGCCTGGACGTACACTCCGGCGAATTGCTCGCGCTGCTTGGCCCTTCGGGTTCCGGAAAAACTACTTTACTACGCGTGATCGCAGGGCTTGAGATGGCGGATGCGGGACAGGTTTTATTTCAAGGCGAAGACGCAACGGGCCAGCACGTGCGTGAACGACAGGTGGGCTTTGTATTCCAACACTACGCGCTGTTCCGGAATATGACGATTTTCGAGAACGTCGCGTTCGGTTTGCGTGTGCGGCCGAAACGCATTCGACCCACCGATGCCGAGATCCGTAACCGCGTCCTTGGCTTGCTGAAGCTGGTGCAGCTCGACTGGCTTGCCGATCGCCATCCGCATCAGCTCTCCGGAGGCCAGCGTCAGCGCGTCGCCCTGGCGCGAGCGCTGGCCGTGGAACCCAAGGTTCTGCTGCTCGATGAGCCGTTCGGCGCACTCGATGCCAAGGTGCGGAAGGAACTGCGTTCATGGCTTAGAAGGCTTCACGATGAGATGCACATTACCAGCGTGTTCGTCACCCATGATCAGGAAGAAGCACTGGAAGTGGCGGACCGCGTAGTGGTCATGAATGAAGGCCGCATCGAGCAAATCGGCACGCCGGATGAAGTATACGAGCAGCCTGCGAGTCCGTTCGTCTATGAATTTCTCGGCAAGGTGAACTTGTTCCATGGCCGTTTGCACCGCGGACGTGCCTGGATAGACGGGATAGAAGTCGATGCGCCTGAGCATACCGAAGCCGAGGAAGTTGCAGCTGTTGCCTATGTCCGCCCCCACGATATCGACATCGACCGCGTGATGCATGACGGCGGAGCGCTTCGGGCTCATGTGTTCCACATTCTTGCGGTCGGCCCGGTGGTACGCCTCGAATTGATCCGCGACGACAGCGAAGACAAGGAACCGATACAGGTCGAAATCAGCAAAGAACGTTTTCGCGAATTGCGCTTGATACGGGGCGATCAGGTTTTCATCAAGCCTTCCCGCTTCGATCTGTTCCCTAGTCAGGTACACTAGTGTTTAATTGCATTAATAGCCATAATTAACTATGATACCTCCATTGTGGTC
>JAKDLC010000174.1 GCA_030453055.1 Nitrosospira sp. | reverse complement strand
CTATTATTTTTATTGCGCCACCCGGACAAGAAACCCATCGATCGTGGCCTCGGTTGGCAAAAATGTCGTCGCCGCTGATTGGATGTTTACCGCAACGACCATTGTCATCCAGCCTCTTACCGGCTTTTATCTCGTTTATTTAGCGGATATTCCACTGACAAGTCGCTGGATAATCTGGTCGACCGGCTTATATCTGCTTGCGGGCGCTTGCTGGCTTCCGGTAATATGGTTGCAAATACGGCTGCAACGTCTGGCGGCCGAAGCCAGCGAAAAGAAAAACGATTTACCCGACTTGTATTGGCATTACTTCCGGTTATGGATTGCGCTGGGCATTCCCGCATTCATCGCGCTTGTCATCGTATTTTATCTGATGGTTGCAAAGCCGGTATAAGCGAAGAAACCTTGATACTCACTCTTGACCGGTTACAGCAATCTGAGGTAACAGCCATGACCGTCCGAAAAAAGAAGCAGCCGCGCCGGCAACAAACTCCCGCCGGTGCGAAGAAGAAAACCGGACATTTGGCGCAGCAAAAGCCGCTCTCTTCGAAACAAGAAGAGGAGGGCGATCTGTTGTTGCCTCACGACCGTGACGAGACAACCGGCTCGGGAAGCACCGCGTCGGCGACGGTGAATCAGGAATCGCGCGATACGATAAAACAAGCCGCGGAAGACATCGAATCCGGCCTGAAGGATACTGAGCGCCGCGGAATACCGTCGGATGTGCCGCCGGGAGCCGGTAAGAAACAGCCGAAGCGCTGAATATACGAAACAAAAGACCAGCAAGGCGCGCGTCAATTTATGAAACATCCGGGTTATACCCGGGAAGGGCGAGCGGCGTTATTTTTTTGAAGCATAATTTCTTGACCAAACGCTCGTTTCCCGTTAAATTATCGCCTCCCTGCGTACATTTTCTAAAAGGATCACGGCTATATGACTTTAGGTCTTGTTGACTTGCCTTGGTGGGGTTATATAGTAGTCATCCTGGGTCTCACCCACATAACTATCGCCAGTATTACAATATATCTGCACCGTCACCAGGCTCACCGCTCTCTGGAGTTGCATCCATTACCCAGCCATTTTTTCCGTCTCTGGCTGTGGCTTACTACCGGCATGGTCACCAAGGAATGGACGGCGATACACCGTAAGCATCACGCCAAGTGCGAGACCCCGGACGATCCTCATAGTCCGCAAGTACTCGGCATCAATAAAGTGCTGAGGGAAGGCTCGGAACTCTACCGGAAAGAAGCCAAAAACCTGGAAACCCTTGAACGATACGGCCATGGTACACCGGATGACTGGCTGGAGCGCAATGTCTACGCCAAGCATAGCGCCAAGGGCGTCGCGCTGATGCTGATCATCAATCTCATTCTCTTCGGTCCAATCGGACTTACGATCTGGGCGATACAGATGGCATGGGCGCCGATCATGGCGGCCGGCGTCATCAACGGTATCGGGCATTTCTGGGGTTATCGGAATTTCCAGGCGGAGGACGCCAGCCGCAATATCGTTCCTTGGGGCATCCTGATTGGCGGGGAGGAATTGCATAATAATCATCATGCTTATGCTACGTCCGCACGGTTATCCAATAAATGGTATGAGTTCGACATCGGCTGGATGTACATATGCATCCTGAAATCGATGGGACTGGCCGAGGTGAAGAAAATCGCTCCCAAGTTGCGCCTCGATGCGTCCAAGACCCAATGCGACCTCGATACGTTGCACGCGGTCATTTCCCACCGCTACGAAGTGCTGGCAAAATATGCCCAATCCCTCACGCATACGCTCGCCAAGGAAATTGATCATTTGAAGGACGCGGCTACGAATCTCGGTGTGGATCGCCCCACACTTAAACGTTGGGTGCTTGCCGATTCCAAAACGCTGCAAGAAGAGGAACGCGCCAAGCTGAATCTGATGCTGAGTAAAACCAGAACCCTTGACAAGGTCTATACGATGCGTGAAGAGCTCATGGCGGTGTGGCAACGATCCGCTGCATCCAAGGATGAACTGGTCAAACAATTGGAGGACTGGTGTCACCGCGCTGAGGAAAGCGGCATTGAGGTGCTGGAAAATTTCTCCCGCAGACTACGTTGCTACGCGTAAGAACAAACAGATGCAGGTGAAGAACAAACAGATGCAGGTGTAACTGTTAAAACCCGCCGGATGGCGGGTTTTTTGTTGGGTCTTTGCGCTTTTACGTTCCATCGAGATTCGTGGTGCGGCGTTTTTCCAAGCCACAACGTCTACTTAAGTTTGATTTCCTTATATTTGACGTGCTTGCGTGCTACCGGATCGAACTTCAGAATTTCCAGTTTTTCCGGAGTGGTGCGTTTGTTCTTGGTGGTGGTATAAAAATGCCCGGTCCCAGCCGAAGATTCGAGTTTTATTTTTTCCCGCATGATGATGTCCTTAAATTCCGAAGTCCGGATGTGGTTTCATGATTAGATGGCGCCGCCGCGGGCGCGAATTTTGGCCAGCACCGCATCGATCCCGTTCTTATCTATTGTACGCAGCGCTACGTTCGACAAGCGCAGGCTAACCCAGCGATTCTCGCTTTCAACCCAGAAGCGGCGATGCTGCAAATTAGGCAGAAAGCGCCGTTTAGTCTTGTTGTTAGCATGGGAAACATGGTGTCCGGTCATAGGTTTCTTGCCGGTGACTTCACATACTCGTGCCATGACGATCCACTCCAGAATACGCAAAGATATATTATACCCTGATTTATACGCAAACGTATTCATGCTTATACGTTTGCGTATATCACGCCTGATTTCGAGGACTTTCTCAAATCAAATCAAAGTAATCCCCGTTCGGCGAACGACATGGCTGTGCCGCCGCCAACAATAAAATGGTCCAGGACTTTCACCTCCACCAGCGCGAGTGCCTGCTTTAGGGATTGAGTCAGAATTTCGTCGGCATGGCTTGGCTCCGCTACGCCGGAAGGGTGGTTGTGGGCAAAAATAATAGCCGCCGCGTTATGATGCAGCGCCCGTTTCACGACTTCGCGCGGGTAAACGCTGGTCTGGGTGAGCGTGCCATTGAACAGTTCTTCCGTTGCAATAGCGCGATTCTGAGAGTCGAGAAAAATACCGACGAAGATCTCGTGCTTTTTGCCTTCAAGACTGAGGCGCAAATAATCGCGCACCGACTTTGGCGAACTCATGGTATCGCCGGTTTTAAGTTTTTCTTCCAGGGCTCGCCGCGCCATTTCCAGCACTGCCTGTAGCTGAGCGTATTTTGCCGGGCCCATTCCGGGTACCAGGCAAAAAGCGCCTTGATTCGCGGCAAACAGACCTGTCAAGCCGTGGAAATGGTTAAGCAGCTCCCGCGCCAGATCCACGGCGCTTTTTCCTGCCATGCCGGTACGCAGGAATATCGCCAGGAGTTCAGCATCGGAAAGATTCGCCGCTCCGTTCTTCAGGAGCTTTTCGCGTGGACGCTCGGATTCGGGCCAGTCTGGAATTGCCATAATGTAATGTATAACGGCAAGGTAAGGCAAAGTTAAAGTGGGGCGCGCCGGAAAAAATGATCCCATCGACGAGGATGTCTGAATCGCCGCATTTAGGTTAAACTTCTGTGTCTTTATCGAAATGACTCCATGCAACCATGACTGGCACGTCGTTACCCAACGCCAAGCGCCTGTTGCTGGGGCTGACAGGCGGAGTAGCCGCATACAAGGCAGCGGAACTGGCGCGGCTTCTGATACGTAGCGGCATCGATGTTCAAGTGGTAATGACCGCGTCCGCCTCTCGCTTCGTTGGCACCGCGACGTTGCAGGCATTAACCGGTAAACCCGTATTCACCGACCTCTGGGACACGAGCATTACCAACAGCATGGCGCATATTGACCTGTCGCGCGATATGGACGCCATTCTTGTCGCTCCCGCCAGCGCTGATTTTATTGCTAAACTCGCCAATGGACTGGCTGATGATTTGCTTTCGACACTGTGCCTCGCGCGTGACTGCCCTTTACTGATCGTCCCTGCCATGAATCGGCAAATGTGGGAAAATCCCGCAACGCAGCGCAACCTCATTACGCTGGGACGTGATGGCGTGACGATACTCGGCCCTGCCAGTGGCGTTCAGGCCTGCGGCGAGACCGGCATGGGCCGCATGCTGGAAGCACATGACCTTGCGGAAGCGATACACGCTTTCTTTCAGCCCAAGGCGCTGCGGGGCAAGCGTTTGCTCATCACCGCCGGACCTACGTACGAGGCCATTGATGCGGTTCGGGGAATCACCAATTCAAGTTCCGGAAAAATGGGCTACGCAGTGGTTCGCGCAGCACTTGAAGCAGGGGCGGAAGTCACTCTCATCTCCGGCCCTGTTTGCCTGGACGTTCCCGCGACGGCCCGACTGGTCAACGTGGTGAGCGCCCGGGATATGCTGGCGGCAGTCAAAAGCGAGATTTCCCGTGCTGACATTTTTGTGAGTGTTGCAGCGGTAGCGGATTATCGTCCTGTCAGAACTAGCAAACAGAAAACAAAAAAGACCGGCGGTAGCATCGTGCTGGAATTTATCCCCAATCCCGATATTCTGGCGTATGTGGCCAACCTGCCCAACCCGCCTTTTTGCGTGGGTTTCGCCGCAGAGACTGAAAATCTGGAGAGAAATGCCGAAGCCAAGCGGCGCAAGAAAAAACTGTCGCTACTCGCCGCTAATCTGGCCCAGGACGCCATCGGATCCGATGAAAGCGCGTTGACTCTATTCGACAACGAGGGTAAAAGCCATTTACCGAACGCGCCGAAGATTGAGCAGGCGCGACGTTTGATCAAACATATCGCCTCGCTGTACGAGAAACAAAATCCTGCCATACCGCAATGCTAACAATCGACATCAAGATTCTCGACCCCCGCCTGAAAAACCAGTTGCCGGCTTATGCGACCTCCGGCTCGGCAGGACTTGATCTGCGGGCCTGCATTGAGCAGGTAATGACGATCGAACCTGGCGAAGCCAATCTCATCCCCACCGGTGTTGCCATTCATCTTGACGACCCGGGACTCGCCGCGATGGTGCTGCCGCGTTCCGGGCTAGGCCACAAGCATGGGATTGTTTTGGGAAATCTGATCGGACTTATCGATTCCGACTACCAGGGTCAGATATTCGTGTCCTGCTGGAATCGTGGGCACGTTCCTTTCCCGCTGAATCCGCTGGAACGCATAGCGCAGCTCGTGGTGGTGCCGG
>JAKDLC010000173.1 GCA_030453055.1 Nitrosospira sp. | reverse complement strand
CGCCCAGAACCTCTCCGTCCGGATCGAGCAACTCGATCACGCCGGATAGTTCCTTGTCCTGGCTGTTTCGGCCCTTGATGACAAATTCGTCAAACCACGCCGCCCACGGTTCAATATCCGCCGCCGGAAACGTGATCTTCAGATTCGGAATCTCAAGCTTGGCCACCTCTCTGCCGGCGACACGAAAATCGCCGGTTGTCTCCAGCGTGACATTTTGCTTGATAGTGGAAGAATCGATTTTGATTACGTGTTCGCAAGGCAGATCACCAAGGCGCATGCGAAAGCCCGAGCATAACCATTGTTTGTTCCTGGCGCTGATCACTCCCGCGAGCGCTGATTTGTCGCCGTCTTTATAGCTGATCTCTTCGGAGTCGAACTGGATGATAAAGAAGGCGCCGTCCTTGCTGCTTGCATCCAATTCGGGGATCGTGATTCCGGTAATCAGCGCATCGCGAAAGTACCGGAATTCCGTTACCTTGCAGTCGGCGTCGCAGGCTACGATATAGCCGCTCTTGCGCGCGTTCGCGTCAGCCCGGTCAAGTGTGGCTGAAATCCATTCACGCAGGCTTTTTCCCATTGATATGCCGACCTCTATTACCATGGGTTTCAGTTTCAATGTCGAGATATTCTTGGCAGGCAGGTCCTGCGGCCCCTTGCCGACGATCGCAACCTCGCCTTTGACGTTGCCGCCTTCAAAGTTTCTGAGGACGGTGGGGCCGCCGTCCAGATAGAGGATGAAGTGGTCTGCATCGTAGCAATGTTGGGTAGCCATGATTTGTCTCCTTACGGAAAGGGTTGAGGATGGCGGATTGTCGCGCCGGGAAATATTGGATACGATAACACAACGAATATCGATTGATTGGCGTCGCCGTAAGAGATTTTGGCGATTTTTTTCCGCATGATCGGGCGGTTGGAAAAGCCACCGGAAACGCGCATGGGCGCCTTGATCTTCTATACCGCAGTCTATTTCATCGGCTACTACGCCGCGCACCTGCTCAACCAGTTGATTGGCCAGGCCTTGATTCGCAATCGTCGCGCCGCGGGCCTTGTTTTCGTCCTCACGGTCAGCATGGGGCATGGCTATAAGATCATCAGTACGCCGCCCCCTCATGATCACGGCGACGGCGCAGGTTATGCGCTTGGCTTATACGTCATCATGCCGGTCACGATAATCGTGAGATCGTTTACGTCTTTCTGAATCATTACAGGCCTGCCTGGGTGACTGAAATTTATACGCTCCGGTATTTTGGCGTCGGCTACGGATGTCAAAAGGATCGGGAAAGGCATATCCATAGCGCGGCATATCCTTGTCGTACTTCAGTCCAATGGACGCTACGCCCAAAACTTGTAAGATATGATACAGGGTGACTACTCATACCTCCATATAGTTGTAACCCCAGCCCGGCCGCAATGATCTTGCGCCGGGCTTTTTCCAGCTTGCGGTCGTTGTATGGCCGGGGCTGAGCCGCCAATAAATACTACCTGGAAAGCCGTATCGCTACGCTACTGGGCACGCAAAGAAGCGGTGGTAATGATCCATGGCGGGGTGGGTCGCGAAGAGCGTCTGAAAGTACAAGAGTCATTCAAGCATGATCCGGTTGTGCAAGTACTGCTTGCCACCGATGCCGCGGGCGAAGGCATCAACTTGCAGCGCGCACATCTGATGGTGAACTATGATCTGCCTTGGAACCCCAATCGTTTTCGGCCGCATCCATCGTATTGGCCAGACCGAGGTATGCCATTTATGGACCATAGTGCCCGAGAAACCATCAGGCCGCCATGATGGGCATAAATCAGACATTATGGTTGGCATTTTGCGGAAAATATGCAATAATGTGCGCGTGTTATTGCTAATTGGTAAGTCGGAAATCATGTTCATTGAATTCAGCGTTTTCAACTTTCGCTCGTTTCGGACCCGCCAGACGCTTAGTATGGTAGCCAGCACGGACACGGCCCACCGCAATCGCAATGTCAGTTCAGGTAAGGACAAGGAGGTGCGGCTGTTGAGGTCGGCGGTTATTTATGGACCCAACGCAGCGGGTAAAAGCAATCTCCTGCGCGCCCTGGAGATTCTGCGCCAACTGGTATTGCACTCGGCCACAGGCTTTCAAGAAGGTCAGCGTCTGCCCGTTACGCCATTTCTTTTTTCCGGAGAAGCTGCCGGGCAGCCGTCCGAGTTCGAAATCATCTTTATCGCAGACGATGGGGTTCGCTATCACTATTGCTGCGCGGCAAGCTCCGAGCGTGTGTTTAAGGAATGGCTTGTTGCCTATCCTCAGGGCCGCGCTCAAAGGTGGTTCGAGCGGGAATATGATCACAAGACAAAATTGCAACGCTGGTGGTTCGGACCCAACTTCAAGGCGGAACGTGCGGAACGCAAGGTTTGGCAGGATTTTACGCGAGACAATGCACTTTTTTTATCGACGGCGACGCAACTTAATAACTCGCAGCTTAGGCCGGTCTTTAGTTGGATTACGCAAAAGCTCATCGTATTGGTTCCCGGTGTCGACCTGAATCCATTCCTCAGCCTGGAGTTGCTAAGTCAAGACAGCGGGCAGGAGCAGATCATGCGCTTCATGCGAGCGGCAGACGTCGGCATTGACCGGCTGGAGTTGCGGGAAGAGGAAATATCTGCATCCCCTACGGGGACGGCAGCGCTGCCACCCGGCGCCGTGCGTCTTCACTTTGAAGTCGCTGGTCTTCCGCCGGGAGTTTCGCATCCGGTTCAAAAACAGTTTCGCGTTCTTGCGTGGCACAAGCGTACGGATTCCGCTGATGAAGTACCTCTGGAAATGGGCGACGAGTCCGATGGAACCCGGAAGCTATTCGAGTTCACCGGCGGCTGGCTGCGCGCACTTGAGTGTGGGTCAGCCTTATTTGTTGATGAGTTGGATCGAAGTCTGCATCCACACATGACTCGCTTTCTCGTTGGGCTGTTCCACGGCGGCAATAACCAGACAGGCGCTCAGTTAATCTTTACTACGCACGACACGACCTTGCTGGACACCGACTTGCTCCGCCGCGACCAGATTTGGTTCATGGAGAAGGATGAGCAACGCTCGTCGCGTCTATATTCCCTGCTTGAGTACTCGCCGAGAAAGGACGAAGCGCTGGAGCGCGGTTATCTCAAGGGCCGCTATGGCGCCATTCCATTCGTCGGGAATCTCGGACCCTGACGCATGGCTCGTCATATTCCGATTTCGAAACCGCGCGAGAGTAGATCGTTACTGCGTTAACCTGGACAAAAACTGCCTCGATCCATCACCCTCATCGTGTGCGAGGGCGAAACCGAAAGACAGTATTTTGAAGCGGCACGTAACCGTTACGAGCTGACCACCACGGAAATTATTGTCGCCGAGAATACGAAAGGTCCCGCGCCCATTAGCGTTGTCGAATTTGCCGAAGAGAAGAGCGCAGAGCGGGGTGGTTACGACCAGATTTACTGCGTATTCGACAGGGATGGCCATGAGAGTTTTAGTCGAGCGCGCGAAAAGATCAAAGCTCTTGCTGAACGCAAGCGTAAGCCGATCAAGATCGAGGAAGCCATTTCCATTCCCTGTTTCGAGGTATGGGTGCTGCTCCACTTTGAAAAAACAGATGCCCCGTTTGATAGATGCGTTCGTGTGATAACACGCATTAAAGACTACATGCCAGGCTATGAAAAGGCTAACGCCGCTATTGCCATACAGCTCATGGAAAAAATAGAGGCCGCTCTTGAAAATGCCGATTGGCTTGAAGCACGTGCCGCAAACAACGGCTATAACCCCTACACTTCTATCCAGCGCGTACTTCGGCATTTTGCCGTAGTGGGTGAAAACCAATAAAGCTTGTGATTCCGAAAAAGAAACTTATCGAAGTCGCCTTGCCGCTTGAAGCCATCAACAAGGCAGCCGCACGCGAGAAATCCATTCGTCATGGCCACCCGAGCACGTTGCACTTGTGGTGGGCGCGGCGGCCATTGGCGGCGGCGAGAGCGGTGATCTTTGCGCAGATGGTGGATGATCCGTCGGCGCATCCTGAGCTGTTGCCAACCGAAAAGGAGCAGGAGAAGGAGCGGCAGCGGCTGTTTGGCGTTATCGAGGAGTTGGTGAAGTGGGAGAACACCACCAACGAGAAAGTAATACAGAAAGCACGTGACGAAATCTGGCAGAGCTGGCGTTATACCTGTGCCGAGAACGCCGACCATCCGCGCGCGAAGGAGCTATTTAATCGGCATAAACTGCCTGCCTTCCACGATCCTTTTGCCGGGGTCGGAGCGCTGCCGCTGGAGCCGCAGCGTCTGGGGTTGGAAAGTTATGCCAGCGACCTGAACCCGGTGGCGGTGCTGATCAACAAGGCAATGATCGAGATTCCGCCGAAATTTGCCGGCATGCCGCCGGTGAACCTGGATGCGCAGCAACAAAAAAAACAAATGGACAAAAGCTGGAAAGGTGCGCAGGGGCGTGGGGAAGACTAGGTGCGGATTGTCCAACTCAAGAGGGATAGAGAAACACCCCCACGGGCGTGGGGAAGACCACATAACGATCAATGATATCCGAACCATCTATCCGAGAGCCGACGAAGGTGCGTTTCTATGGGTTGAAGAAGGCGCATTGCTAGGCTACGAAAAACGCAAAGGCCGCGATTGGCTTGCGAACATGGGAGCGAATAATACGCTCCGGCCACAAGCCAAGGCGACCCTTGACAATGCGATTGTATATGACACCCCATCCGCAACGCCGCTTTTTCCCGCCAATCCCAGACCGAAACGCCGGCATTCAGAGAAGATATTCCCAATGAAGAATGGCTGCAAAAGCAAGTTGATTATGCCAAAGAGCGTGGCAATGACCGCTTCGGCGTATCCTACATGGGTAAAACTACCGGCGCATTCAGTGGCCCGGAAATGGTTCCGCTTGATGCAATCGTAAACCTGAAAGGCGAAAGCGGAGAGGAAACACCCCCACGGGCGTGGGGAAGACGAAACTCAAGTCGGATATAGCGGGAACGTGGGAGAAACACCCCCACGGGCGTGGGGAAGACTTCATTTTATTTATTCCGAAGCTGAGCGCGAGAGAAACACCCCCAAAATGCGGTCATCCGTGGCTGTGTGGGATATTACAGCGCCTTCTATAAGTCGGCGCTGTACCCCACGCTGCGCCACCTTGACCGCAAACTCGTGCTGTGGGCAACCCGGAAATTCAAGCGCATGCGCG
>JAKDLC010000017.1 GCA_030453055.1 Nitrosospira sp. | reverse complement strand
TCAGCAACCAGGACCAGGGTCGGCTCACCATCGCGACCACGCATACGCAGGCGCGGTATGCGCTGCCATCCGTGGTGACCCAATTCAAAAAAGCGTTTCCCAACGTTCACCTCATCCTGCATCAGTCCAGCCCTGGTGAGATTGTATCGATGCTGCTCGATGGCGTCGCCGATATCGGCGTCGCCACCGAAGCTCTGGAGAGCGTTGAGGAGTTGGCGTCTTTTCCCTACTACTCCTGGCATCACGCGGTCATCGTGCCGCATGGTCATGCGCTGGAATCGGTACATCCCCTGACGCTTGAAGCCATCGCCGAGTTTCCGATCATCACCTATCACGAAGGCTTTACCGGACGAACGGGAATCGATGAGGCATTTGCCAAGGCAGGGCTGGTGATCGATATCGCGATGTCGGCGCTGGACGCCGACGTCATCAAGACTTACGTCGAACTCGGGCTGGGAGTGGGCCTTGTGGCCTCGATGGCATTCAGTCCGGCGCGCGATACGCGACTGAACCTGCTCGATAGTTCGCACCTGTTCGAGAAAAATACGACAAACATCTCTGTCCGGCGCGGCCACTATCTGCGCGGTTATGCCTACCGCTTCATCGAACTTTGCCTGCCATCGCTGACTGAGTCGGCCATCCGCTCGGGCGTCAAGCCCGAGGCCGATGTAGCGCTTGATACCTGAGTCGGCTATCCGCCCTGAAATCCCCTCTGATGGATCCCGCCGCTAATAGGATGCGGTGAAGCGAAGCGTAACCCATCAACCGGCAACTCTGGATGGGCCATGAAAAATGGCGCCTCATCCGCGTAAAATCAAAGATTTACGATAGTTGTAAAGTCGCCCGCCGTAATCGCATTCATATAGGCAAGAATCAGCTCCCTAGTGAGATAACGTCCGTGCGCTCTCTCGTCCTGCTCACGCACAATGGGGAAGGTGTCGAGAATGTAGGCTGCATCATCGCGCGACAGCCCGTAAAGATGAAAAAACAGGGCGTCCAGCCGCGCCATGCGGTGGCGGCGGTCGTTTTCGTCCCACGCAAACGGCGGGCCGACATAGCCCAGATCACGAGCGAATGGAGCAAGGTCGTGCGCGGTGTATGAGAGGCGCAACACCTCTTCGCGCACAAAATCGGCGATTTTCGTTTTGCCTGGCGCCTGCTCGAACTGATCTGGGCGGATCAGCGGAAGTTGCTCGAGAATATACCAGTTGAGATGCGTTGATTGGATTTTTTGCCGCACTACGTAGTCGAATGCCAAGGTATTCAAGTTCGCGAGAAGCAATGGCATCCATTCCGCATAATCTGTTCCGGTACCCTTGTCCGGTAACAGTAATGGCAAAGTATTACCTGCGGCAACCGTCGGAACGGCCGCCGCAATCATGGTGCGCATATCAGTAGCACGTGCAATATCCCGAAAACCGATCGCCCATTCACGGCGCTCATGTTCTGGCACGTCACTTCTGGAAACCCAGTATTGGGGTAAAGGATAACGGTCAGGTTGAGCCTTTTCGGCAACCCTCAAATTGGAGCTTAGGGTTACGTTATGCAGATTTTCCTCATTGACAGTGACGTGCGACGAACGATGGTCGTAATTGTAAATCATGCGTCCTACATACAGCGGTACCGCTTCCGCCGAGCCTTTCTTCCAGCGATTAGCGCCTACCGGATACCAGCCTTGCGCTTCCAGTTCATCGCGGCGCTTGAATAAATGCGAGTCGTTAGTCATATCGAACATGCGGCAATAGCGTACCGGCCAGACCCTTTGCGCGGGTTCGCTGCGGCGATTCACCAGTACGGGCTGCCTGCGGTAAATCGCTGTGGTGATGCCGGCATCGCGCTGAGTGCGGAAAATGGGCGCGGCACCGGTATTGGGGTTGACCGCAATGAAGTCTTGCGCCGCAAGATGCAGGACCCGTAACGGATCATCCGTTTCTTCCAGCGTATGCAGATAAAAGGCGCAGCGCGCGGCTGGAACGGTGCGCGCTTCCCCGCCGAATACCAGCGCGCAGAATTTGAAACGACTGTCTACATCGGGGAAAAAACCCTTGCGGTTCTCGAAGTCGTAGAGCGCGGCCAGCCGTCCCGTGCTCGAAATTCCACGAAAAAAACCTGCCGCGCCCTTGTCGGCCGCAATGCCTGACGGGCAAAGCAGACCAACAAACCCCCGTGAGTGAATAAGCGAAGTCGCGCGTTCAACGAACAGCGAATAAAGATTGATGTCACCGCCGGACAGCAGCGGATAATCTCCGCACTCCCGCGCCACGCGGCTACCCGTTTCGGCGGCGGCTTGTGCGGCAAGATAGTCTTGCCACAGCGGGTCATCATCGGTTTTAAGCTGTGCAATGAATTTCTTGCGGTCGGCGGCGCGTGCAGCTCTGGCGATTTGCGGTTTGCGCTCGGAAAACCATTCCACTTCCTGTAACTTCATCCTGTCCCACGGCGGATTACCGATAATGGCATCGAAACCGCGCCGCCTGTCCTGCCAGATGGCCGGAAAGGTCAGCTCCCAATGCAGAAAGTGCTCTTTCTCAGCCTGGATTAATGCCGCCTGCATCATTGCATGGGCTTGCTGTTCACAAGGCGTGGGCAATCTGCCTTTACGTTTGGCAAGGAAATCCACGTATTCCAATAGATTCTCTCCGATCTCCCTTGTCAGCAATTGCGCCCACGTCCTTTGATACTTTTGTGCCAATGACAGGTCTTCCCACGCCGCGGTATCGGCCGCTCTCCTGGAGGGATTCCCTGCCCAGCGCTTGGCTTGTAAAAAATCCAGAGTGCGCTGCAACGGCAGCAACGCCTCGGTGGCGGTTTCCATGAGCGCTTTGGAGTAATGCGCCTCGGCAATATCGATGTCCGTCAAATTACCAATCGCTTCCATTGTTCTGCTGGCTCTCGTTACCCGCTCAAGATCTTCCTGATGAAACATGTCGACAAATTTCCCCAACTCGTACGAAATGTCGCTGACCTTGCCACCGAACAAGGAATCGCCGCAGCGCAGGTGATGATCGAGAAAAGACAGCGGCGCACCGACAGTGAAGGTATGCAGCCATAAGGCGACCTTGGCGAGCTCCACCGCCATGGGATTTTTGTCCACGCCATGCACCACCCGCTTGAGGATCATGCGGCGGACAATGTGACGATCATCCAGTTGCGCTTCGGTTACGGTCCAGCGATGCTGGTACGCAGCACCGAGAATACGATTGCGGACGTCTTGGATACGATTGATGAGCGGCGATACCCAGGTATTTCCAATGCTTTCTGACCAGGGCTGTGCGGCGACTTCCAGTTGCGCGGCGGCAATACCTTCAAGAATCTCATCCGCGAGGTAATCCACCAGCGAGACAAGAAAATGACCGCTGCCCATCGCAGGATCGCAGATTTTCAGGTCGAGCATGTTGCTGGCCGGATCAAGTTTATCCAGCACTTTCCAATCGGCAGGTTTGAGTTCTTTCTTTCGGCGCCATGCAGCAAGTTGAGCGTCGAAGGCTTCCTTACGTTCGTTAACCAGCGGCCCCACGGCTTCGCGAATGATAAGTTTTACCAAGCCGTCATGAGTGTAATAACTCCCGCTTATTTTGCGGGCAAAGCTGGCCGGGCGCGTAACGATACGGCCGTTTTCCACGGCCAGACTGTATTCGAGCAAGCGTTCGTAAATGCCGCCGAGATGCTGCACGGAGAGGTCACGGTAGTTGATCCATGCTTGAAGAGGACCGGGGCGGCGGGCAAGATCATCAAATAATGGGGCGAAGCTCGCATCCGGCACGCGGCTGCGCGTCAGCATTGGCGCCAGATTATCTTCGAACAGGCCGCCGTTGTAGGCGGGCATGCCAATGGATGAATCGCCTTGGGAAACGATGCGAAACAGATCACTCACATGTTGCCAGTAACGGCACGCGCTGGCGCTGAGGGTGTCGTTTGTATCGCGGCGCCGTGTAATATCCTTGCGAATTTTTCGTAGAGAATAATCATCATAGCGCTCATCGTGCACAGGCAGCAGGTTACGGTCTTCAGCGTACAGAATGAACAACAGGCGGTATAACAGGATCAGCGTAGCATCCCGCAATTCTGTCAGATAGATGGGTGAAGTAATATCCGCGTTGGGGTCGCCTGCCGCCAGCGCATCCGCCAATTGCGGAAAGATAGTGGCGAACACGCGCGCACCCAAATCCTGCGAAACCTTCTCTTCATACAGCCGTGCTTCATTGAAAGCGTATCCATGGAAAGTGCGGCCTTGATTATCCCAAGTCTGGGGAAGAAAAGCGCCGCGATGAAACAGGCAGAAAAACAGTTTGATACCATGTATCGTGTCAATACCGGGCATAGTCTGTGTGCAGCCGGGATCATTCAGCAGCGCGGCAAGGTCAAGTTCCAGAAACTCCTCCGAGCGGGCACGCGCGCCCTGCCAATAGAGGCGCCACACCGCACCGTTGGTGAGAATACCCCAGCGTGCTTTTCGCTCGGAAGCGACCTCGGCACTGGAAAGATAGCGAAGAATCTGGTTCGATGGTGTACCGGGGTCGAGGCGGTCCGTAGCCTCGCCTCGATCCAGCGGGCGCATCCAGCGTTTGGCTTCGAGAATAGCGATACCGTGACGGTAGCGACGATCATCGAGTTTCTCGGCACGCGCGGCCTGTTTGGCGGCCACGTCCGGAAATAACAGAAAATCCGGTACATCCTCCCGCCGAGCGGCAGAAGCCGAGACTTGTCTGAGCGTTAAATCATGCCAGTCAAGAAGGCCAAGGATTTTCTCGATAATGTCGGCTTCAGTATTGGCTTCGTTAAGCTGACTGGTTGCTGTAATGTGACTATAGATTCGTTTAAGGTCGCCAAGAAAAGTATCAATCGCCTCATCCGTCAATGCCTCCCATACGGGAGTGCTACGGATGCCTTCAAGCAGGAAATCCTGCGAAAAAAGTTTTCCTTCCATTCAGGTTTATACTTTGGTTGAGCGTAATGCCCAAACTTGACCGGGTATCTAATTGGGATAACGGCTGGGCCAATTCTATATGATCGCCGGACTGATTCCGCGCCACGGCCGAAAAATACACATTCATAATTATATACGTACATAACGCGCAAGAATCCGAAGATTAAAGATGAGGATTTGTGCCAGAAAAACCTACAGTTCTTCCCCCAGAAATCCGCCGCTCTGGTGATTCCATAAGCGCGCATAGAGGCCGCCGGACGCCATGAGACTTTGGTGATTGCCTTCTTCCACCACGCTGCCGTTATCGATCACAATCAGACGGTCCATTGCCGCGATGGTTGACAGGCGGTGTGCAATGGCTATCACGGTCTTGCCTTCCATCAAGCGATACAGGCTTGACTGGATTACCGACTCCACTTCGGAGTCCAGTGCGCTGGTTGCTTCATCCAGCAAGAGTATCGGCGCATCTTTCAGCATGACGCGCGCTATTGCAATCCGCTGGCGCTGACCGCCCGAGAGCTTTATTCCCCGCTCGCCCACGTGTGCATCAAAACCGCTGCGTCCCATAGGGTCGGTCAGCCCCATGATAAAGTCGTGCGCTTCGGCCCGTTTCGCGGCAGCCATCATATCCGCATCGGTGGCATCCGGCCGGCCATACAAGATATTGTCCCGCACCGAGCGATGCATGAGTGATGTATCCTGGGTAACCATACCGATATTGGCGCGCAAACTGAGCTGAGTCACGTATCTGACATCCTGTTCATCGATCAATATACGCCCCTGTTCAACGTCATAAAATCTGAGCAGCAGGTTCACGAGCGTGGATTTACCCGCGCCTGAGCGTCCAACCAATCCGATTTTTTCGCCCGGCCTGATATGCAACGAGAAGTGATCTATTACCGATGTCATTCCCCCGTAGCCAAAGACGACGTCCTCAAATTTGATATCGGCATCGTTGATCCGCAGAGGTGTTGCATCCGGATAATCGGTTACCCGATGCGCGCGCGATAATGTATTGATACCGTCCCGGACCGTGCCTACCTGCTCCAGCAGCGAGGCCATTTCCCACATTACCCAATGAGACATGCCGTTAAGCCGTAGCGTCATTGCGCCGACAACGGCCACAGCGCCGACGCCTACCTGACCCTTTGTCCACAACCATAAAGCGACTCCAACCGCGCTGATGATAAGACACGCTCCCATTATTTGATTGCAGATTTCGAAGCTGGAGGTCAATCGCATTTGGCCGTGCACCGTTTGTAGAAACTCCTGCATGGCCCCTCTTGCGTAACCCGCTTCCCTGCCGGCATGAGAGAAGAGCTTCACGGTGGCGATGTTGGTGTAAGCGTCACTGATGCGCCCCGTCATGAGCGCTCGTGCGTCGGCCTGCAATTGAGAAACCCGGCTCATTCGCGGCACAAAAAACCGCAAGACAAAAATATAGACGATCAGCCATCCCATAAAAGGCATTAGAATCCACGCATTAAAACTGCCAACCACCGCGATCAACGTAACAAAATAAATCGTTACATAGACGAGTATGTTTCCCAGAATAAAGCAAACATCCCGTAGCGCCATAGCGGTTTGCATGACCTTGGCCGCTATCCGGCCGGCAAATTCATCCTGATAAAAATTCATGCTTTGATTGAGCATCAGCCGGTGAAAATTCCAGCGCAGCCGCATCGGAAAATTCCCCCCGAGTACCTGGTGCTTGACAAGATTTTGCAATCCCACCAATACCGGACTTACCACCAGTATCCCGGCAAACAGCATAAGCATGGGCCCTTCCTGCTCCCATAGCAGAGAGGGCGACGTATCGTTTAACCAGTCGACCACCTTTCCCAGCATGGCGAGTAACAATGCCTCAAATGCGCCTATGCCCGCGGTAAGCACTACCATCGCAACGAGATACCACCGTACACCATTGGTAGCTTCCCAAATGAAGGCTGAAAATTTCTTTGGTGGAATCCTGTCCCCGGTATCGGGATAAGGATAAATCGCTTTTTCAAAAAAACTGTACATTTGAAGCCTTAATCGTTAAACGCGCCAAACGTCATGTTCGGTTGCGCTGATAGCCGCCCGAATATAGTAATTCAGATGGTTTTGGTGCAGTATTCATCTGAATGTACTGTTTGATGGGGTAAGAAAGAGGATAAAACCGAAGAATATGGGCTGCGAGTATGGAGCCGCTTGCCAGTTATCAAAAGATATCGAAAAAGGGCTCAGCACTTGTCCGAAGAACGGATGTTGAGAGGCGAGCGAGGCATTCTTGCGCAAAAGCACGCAAAATACAAGAACAACGCAAGGCCCGCAACCGGCAGCACCGGCGCCATGCGAGTTCTCGATCGATGCAAGAGCGGTATGTCGGGGAAACTGAATGGATAGAAAGAGGATTCCCTGCAGTATTCGCATGCTTGAGGAGTAAATAATATGACTCCAATCGAAGCAAAAACCAGCGTAAAAGTGATAGGCGCTAATGGCCAGATTTCACTTGGCAAAGAGTTTGCGGGCCGCCAGGTCCTTGTTGAAGAACGTGAGCCTGGTGTCTGGATGGTGAGAACAGCTTTAGTCATCCCGGAAAACGAAATATGGCTGCATCAACCGCAAGTCAAAGCAGACCTGCAAAATGCGCTTGAATATGCAGTAAGCAATCCGGCAGCGGAAACAGCCGATTTGGACGCTTTTGCCAGGAAAATCGAGCCTGCAGGCAAAAAGAAACAAGGTTCTTCTGGACATCAATAATCCGACTTTCCAAAATGGCTGGATGTCCTTGGAGAAAACAGAAGGGGAAAGGGCTTACGACGCTACCGTTTCAACACCGTATCCCGCGCCTTTGGCAACAACTCCGGATAATCCCGGCTAAAGTGCAGACCGCGGCTTTCATGGCGCAGCAGGGCGCTTTGCACGATCAGATCGGCGGTATCCACGAGATTGCGCAATTCCAGTAAATCGCTGGTAACCCGGAAGTTGGCGTAATACTCGCTGATCTCTTCGTGCAGCAGCTTGATGCGGTGCTGCGCGCGCTGCAGGCGCTTGCTGGTGCGGACAATGCCCACATAACTCCACATGAAGCGTCGCAGTTCGTCCCAATTATGTGAAATGACGACCTCTTCGTCAGCATTGGTCACGCGGCTTTCGTCCCATTGCGGCAGCTCGGCGGGCGGTGCGGTGGGTTGGTTGATAATGTCCTCGGCTGCCGCCTGGCCGAACACCAGGCATTCCAGCAGCGAGTTGCTCGCCAGCCGGTTGGCCCCGTGCAGGCCGGTATGGGCGGTTTCGCCGATGGCATAAAGATTGTCCAGATCGGTCCTGCCATTCCGGCCGGTGACGATGCCGCCACAGGTGTAGTGCGCAGCGGGCACGACAGGAATGGGCTGCCTGGTGATGTCGATGCCGAACTCCAGGCAGCGGCTGTAAATGTTGGGGAAGTGTTCCCTCAGGAAGTTTGCCGGCTTGTGAGAGATGTCAAGATAAACGCAATCGAGTCCGCGTTTTTTCATTTCGAAGTCGATCGCACGGGCGACGATGTCACGCGGCGCAAGCTCCGCGCGTTCGTCGTACTGGAGCATGAAGCGCGAACCATCGGCAAGTTTCAGCAGCCCGCCCTCGCCTCGCACCGCTTCGCTGATCAGAAATGATTTGGCGTGAGGATGATATAGACAGGTGGGGTGGAACTGAACGAATTCCATATTCGCCACGCGACAGCCCGCGCGCCAGCCCATGGCGATGCCATCGCCGGTGGCGGTATCGGGATTGGTGGTGTAGAGATATACCTTGCCGGCGCCGCCGGTCGCAAGCACCGTGTTATGCGCGGCGATGGTTTTGACCTTGCCCGCCGCGCTGTCCAGCACATAAGCGCCATGGCAGCGATCAGCGTTTTTGTCGGGGCGAATCGTGGAATGGACCGCCGGTCGGACCAACTTGGCGCCGGTAATGAGATCAATGGCGACATGGTGCTCGAGCACGGTGATATTCGTATGTGTACGCGCCTTTTCGCTCAGGGTCTGTTGTACCGCCCGCCCCGTCGTATCCGCCGCGTGGATTACACGCCGCACACTATGCCCGCCTTCCCGCGTCAAGTGATAACCCGTTTCGCTGTCATGATCGCGAGTGAACGGTACGCCCTGAGTGATAAGCCACTGGATGGCCCGCGGGCCGCTTTCCACCACGTAACGCGTAACCGCCTCACTGCAGAGGCCCGCGCCCGCAATGAGCGTGTCACGGATGTGGGCCTCGAGCGAGTCTTCTTCCGATAATACCGCGGCGATCCCCCCTTGAGCCCAGCCACTGGCGCCATCCAGCAGCGCCTGTTTTGTGATAAGGCCTACCCGTCTGCTTTGCGCCAAATTAAGCGCAAGGGTGAGGCCGGCCAGACCACTGCCGATGATCAGGGTATCGAAATGGAGTTGACGCGCCTGGGTTTGCATTAATCTTATTCCTGCGAACAGGAAATCATAACAGACTCGCCGCCGACTTGGGCTTTCGTCCAGCTCTGCAATACCCACGTTTTCAAGTGAACTAATTTATACGGCCTGTTGTCTCTTGCTACAGAATAGGCACAGTATGCTCCATGTGTGATTCCCTCGATGACCCCTGAACGGGTATACTTGGTTCGCTATGTCATAACGTAGCAATCCAAATATAAATCATGGCATTCAGGGGTCAGGCGGGATGAGTGATCGGGAAATCGATCAGCAACTGGTGGAACGCGCGCAACGTGGCGACAAACAAGCGTTCGATCTGCTGGTGATCAAGTATCAACGCAAGTTGGCGCGATTGCTGTCGCAATTTATCCGCGATTCGGCCGAGGTGGAAGATGTGACCCAGGAAGCCTTCATCAAGGCTTATCGTGCATTACCCTCATTCCGGGGCGACAGCGCGTTTTATACCTGGTTGTACAGGATTGGTATCAACACGGCGAAGAATTTTTTGGTGGCTCAGGGGCGGCGGGCGCCGACCACCAGTAATGGATTTGATAACGAAGACGCAGAAGGGTTCGAGGAAGGCAGCCAGTTACGTGAGATGAACACACCGGAAAGCGAACTGACGAGCAAACAGATCGCGCAGACGGTGAACCAGACCCTGGAAGAATTGCCTGAAGAATTGCGCACGGCAATTACGTTGCGAGAAATTGAGGGACTGAGTTATGAGGAAATTGCGGTCATCATGAATTGACCCATTGGTACGGTGCGATCGCGGATATTCCGTGCGCGGGAAGCGATAGCGGAACAACTACGGCCCTTGTTGGGGACCGGAAAAGACAAGAGGTGGTAGCATGAAAGAAGAAATATCGGCGTTGATGGATGGTGAGCTGAACCCGGACGCTGCGGCTGATGTAATCGCTCAACTTTATAAAACGGACGGATTGCGCGACGAATGGATGGTTTATCATCTGATCAGCGATGCGTTGGGACAGCCGGGGGTGATGCCTACCGCTATTACGCGGCGCGTGAGCGCAAGGTTGGCCACGGAGCCGACCGCACTGGCGCCTCGTCCGCCGATAAGACATAAGCCTGGAGTATTCGCAGCTGCGGCGTCGGTAGCAGCCGTTGCCGTGATAGGATGGATGAGCCTGCAGACGACGGATCGCCGTGTAGAAAATCCGGCGAGCAACAATCTGGCTTCACAGACACCGCCGTTTTGCAAACAGCGCCCGCCGTTGTTTCCGTTTCAGCGTCAGCGCCCGCCTTTGCTCAAATTGACGATTATCTGCTCGCACATGGCCAATTTTCGCCCGGTGCAGCGGTGCATGGCGTAGCCCCCTATATGTATACGGTTGCCGAGTCGCGCGAAAACGCCGCCAGATGACCAAGGTTGCACTGGCTGCGCTGTTGCTGGTATCCGGCATCATTCCGTCTGTCTTTGCGCAACAACCGCCCGGTCCATCTGTGGGGGCGCTTCACTGGCTGCAAAAGATCGCCGCCGCCCCCAGGCAGTACAACTATGTCGGCACTTTCGTATATTCGTCAGGCGACCGTATTGAAACGTCGCGCATCGTCCATATGGTGGATGAGTCGGGCGAACATGAGAAAATCGAGGTTCTGGATGGCGCGCCCCGGGTGATCATCCGCAACAATGATGAGATGAAGTGTTATTTACCCGAAAGGAAGACGGTTGTAACCGAAAAACGCTGGCTGCAGACAGCTTTCCCCGCATTGCTTCCCCAGCCGTTAACCGAGCTCGATGATAGCTATATCGTCAAAAAAGGCGGACGGGAGCGTGTCAGCGGTTATATCACCCAGGTGATCGAGCTCGAACCCAGGGACGACAAGCGCTATGGCCACAAATGGTGGGCGGATACCCATACCGGCCTGCTGCTGAAAGCCGCGGTAATGGATAAGGACCGGGTGGTGGAGCAGTTTGTTTTTACGCAGTTGAAGATAGGCGGCGAGATCGACCAAGAACAATTGGAATCCGAATATTCGACAAAAGCGGCCGACTGGCGCACCGCCAATCTGGTGTCGTCTACCATGGGAGACGGAAAACTCCGTTGGCAGATCAGGAACGCGCCGCAGGGGTTCAAAAAAGTTATTGAAATGAAACGTAATCTCTCAGGAAAATCGTTGCCGGTGACTCATATCGCGCTGTCGGACGGTCTCGCCGCGGTTTCGGTGTTCATCGAACCCCTATCAACGCATGCCTCACCCCCGGCTGAAGGTCTTTATCCCCGCCAGGGCGCAATCAGTATCTACTCACGTACGACAGCCGACAATGTGGTGACGACGGTAGGCGAGGTCCCCGCAGCCACGGTAATGCAGATCGGCAAATCCGTAGTCCGGCATGAGGTCAAATGAGCGTTTCGCTTCCAGCCGGATATTGAAGATGATTACGCATCTCCAATCGAGTGGTTATTTATCCTTATTTCTTTTAAAGGCAGAGAAATGATAGCAAAATTTATTTTTGTGGCACTGTTCGGATTGTCTTCCGCCGTCGTGCAAGCCCAGGAATTGCCGAATTTCACCCAGCTTGTCGACAAGCATGGGGCCGCGGTGGTGAATATCAGTACCGTTCAGGCTCCGAGTTTGCCCAACAACCGGTTCATGCCGCGAATGCCGAATATGCCGAACATGCCGAACATGCCGGAGGACGACCCGTTCTTTGAATTCTTCCGCCGCAACATGCCGCCGAATACGCCCAACATGCCCCCAAATGAGGGCATGCCCAGGGATTTTGAATCGAAATCCCTGGGATCTGGTTTCATCATTTCTTCGGACGGCTATATCCTCACCAATACGCACTTGGTAGACTCCGCCGAGGAAATTACGGTGAAGCTTACCGACAAACGGGAATTTCGCGCGAAGCTGGTCGGCGCGGATCGCAAAACCGATATAGCGCTTCTCAAAATCGACGCCACGGGATTGCCTAAAGTAACGCAAGGCGATCCAAACAAGCTTGAGGTGGGCGAATGGGTAGTGGCGATCGGTTCCCCGTTTGGCTTTGAGAACTCGGTGACGGCGGGTATCGTCAGCGCCAAGGGGCGCTCGCTGGCGCAGGAAAATTTCGTGCCTTTCATTCAGACCGACGTGGCGATCAACCCCGGCAATTCCGGTGGACCGCTATTCAACATGAAAGGTGAAGTGGTAGGCATCAATTCACAAATTTATAGCCGTACCGGCGGTTTCATGGGCCTTTCCTTCGCCATCCCTATCGATGTGGCCACGGATATTTCGAACCAGTTGATCGCCAGCGGCAAAGTAAGCCGGGGAAGAATCGGCGTGTTGATTCAGGAAGTGACCAAGGAACTCGCCGAATCCTTCGGATTGCCCAAACCCACCGGTGCGCTGGTCGCATCGGTACAAAAAGGGGGTCCGGCCGATAAGGCGGGCATCGAGGCAAGGGATGTCATTCTGAAGTTTGACGGCAAACCCGTAAACGCATCAGGCGATTTGCCGCGTATCGTTGGCGGCACCAAACCCGGATCAAAGGTGTCGCTACAGGTATGGCGCAACGGCGCCACCAAGGAACTGACGGTAACGGTAGACGAGCTTCCGCCGGACGAAAGAACCGCGGGCCGCGGTAAACGGGGCAAAGCACCGGACACCTCCAACCGCATCGGACTGAGTCTAACCGAACTTACCGCCGAGCAGAAGCAGCAATTGGAAGTCGGCAATGGTCTGCTGGTGGACGACATGGCGCCCGGCATCGCCAGCCGTGCAGGCGTAAGGCCGGGCGATGTGATTCTCAGCATCAATAACCAGGACGTCAAAACTGTCGACCAATTTAACCAGATTCTCAACAAAATCGAGAAAGGACGCACCATTGCACTGCTGGTAAGGCGCGGCGATACCGCGACTTTCGTCACGATGAAACTTAATGGCGGCGACAATAAGTAGGGTGCCTGCTTCCGCTCCCGCATCCGTTCCCGGCGGGGCGCCCGATCCTTTCGCGTTGGTCGTTTACGGCCGGGAGCATTGCCATCTTTGTCATGACATGATAGCCGCCCTGCGGGAATTGCAGGCGCGGCTTTCCTTCCGTCTCGAAGTGGTGGATGTGGATGGCGATGCCGATTTCCGTGCACGTTACGGCGAGCGAGTCCCGGTATTGGTGGCGGGCGGACAGGAAATTTGCCATTATCATTTCGATCGTGCTTGTCTGGATGCTTATTTCGCCAAAATTCGCTAAAATGCTAGAATGCGCACTTCTTGAATAAAAACAGGGGCTGTCGGATGCGGACAGAGACTTGCGGGGTTGAGCCATAAGCGTACAAGGGCACAGCATGTGCCCTTTTTAGTTGTTCCTGTTTAGTTGTTCCTGGCGTCACCCGCCACGACCATCTTCTTTGATTATCCGCCTCTGACCCCTGATGCAGCACATTCGTAATTTTTCCATCATTGCCCATATCGACCATGGTAAATCCACCCTGGCGGATCGCATCATCCATCTGTGCGGCGGCCTGTCAGACCGGGAGATGGAGGCGCAGGTACTGGATTCCATGGACCTGGAGCGCGAGCGTGGAATTACAATCAAGGCACAGACCGCCGCGCTGGAGTACAAGTCGCGCACTGGCGGCATCTACTCGCTCAACCTGATCGACACGCCCGGTCATGTGGATTTTTCCTACGAAGTGTCGCGTTCTCTGGCTGCCTGTGAGGGCGCACTCCTGGTGGTGGATGCCTCACAAGGCGTAGAAGCCCAGACCGTCGCCAATTGCTACACTGCCATTGAACAGGGGGTAGAGGTGGTGCCGGTGCTGAATAAGATTGATCTGCCCGCCGCCGAACCGGAGCGCGTAATCAAGGAAATAGAAGATATCATCGGCATAGAGGCTCAGCATGCGTTGCATGCCAGCGCCAAAACCGGCGAGGGTGTGCAAGACATTCTGGAAGCGGTGATTGCACATATCCCCGCACCGAAGGGTGATCCCGCCGCGCCCCTGAAAGCCCTGATCATCGATTCGTGGTTTGATAACTATGTTGGCGTCGTGATGCTGGTCCGGGTATTCGATGGTGCGCTCAGGCCCAGAGACAGGATACTGCTCATGGCCAGCAAGGCTATTCACCTGTGCGAACAGGTCGGCGTGTTCACACCCAAATCGAAAAACACGGAATCACTTCGCGCCGGCGAAGTCGGATTCATCATTTCCGGCATAAAGGAGTTGAAATCCGCGAAGGTGGGCGATACCGTGACGCTGGCGGATCGTCCCGCCATTCAGCCGCTGCCCGGCTTCAAGGAAATAAAACCCCAGGTATTCGCCGGACTCTATCCGGTGGAGTCCAATCAATACGATGCCTTGCGCGATGCGCTGGAGAAACTGAAACTCAATGATTCGTCACTACAATATGAGCCGGAGACATCGCAAGCGCTGGGATTCGGCTTCCGCTGCGGTTTTCTCGGCCTGCTGCATCTCGATATCGTGCAAGAGAGACTGGAACGGGAGTACGGCATGGACCTCATCACCACCGCCCCCACAGTGGTGTATCAGATAGTCATGCGCGACGGTACGATAACTGAAATCGACAATCCATCGAAGATGCCCGACCTATCCGGAATAGCGGAAATCCGCGAGCCGATTATTACCGCTACCATACTGGTTCCACAGGAATATGTTGGATCCGTCATTACACTTTGCATCGGCAAACGCGGGATTCAGAAAAATATGCAATATATGGGCAGACAGGTGATGCTTACCTACGAAATACCGCTCAACGAAGTAGTGATGGATTTTTTTGACAAACTAAAATCCACCAGCCGGGGGTATGCTTCGCTGGATTACGAGTTCAGGGAATTTCGTGCTTCCGATCTGATCAAGCTGGACATACTCATCAATGGCGAAAAAGTGGATGCGCTATCGCTGATCGTGCACAGCGCCAATAGCCAGTACCGTGGACGCGAACTCGCCCAGAAGATGCGCGAATTGATCCCGCGGCAAATGTTCGATATCGCGGTACAAGCCGCCATTGGCGCGCACGTCATCGCCAGAGAGAGTATCAAGGCGTTGCGCAAGAACGTGCTCGCCAAGTGCTATGGGGGCGACATCAGCCGGAAGCGCAAGCTGCTGGAAAAGCAAAAGGCAGGAAAAAAACGAATGAAGCAGGTCGGTAATGTTGAAATTCCGCAGGAAGCCTTTCTTGCCATACTGCGGGTAGGCGGCAAGTAGTGAACAACTGCGGCACCAAACATTCACTCAGAAAAAGAAGGAATAAGGAATGAACTTCCCTCTCATTATGCTGATACTGCTGATAATCACCGGCGGTATCTCGTTGCTTGATCGCTTCGTGCTGCGCCGCCACCGTGCGGCGGACGCTCAGGGGCCATGGTGGGTGGAGTATCCGAAAAGTTTTTTTCCGGTAATTCTTATCGTATTCCTTTTGCGTTCCTTTCTGGTGGAGCCTTTCAAAATCCCGTCGGGCTCGATGATTCCGACGCTGCTCGTAGGGGATTTTATTCTGGTAAACAAATACACCTACGGTATCCGCCTGCCGGTTATCAATCTTAAAGTAATGGATGTAAACGAGCCCAAGCGGGGCGAAGTCATGGTGTTCCGTTATCCGGAGAATCCGTCGATGGATTACATCAAACGCATCATCGGCGTACCGGGAGATATCGTCACCTAACGGAATAAGCA
>JAKDLC010000172.1 GCA_030453055.1 Nitrosospira sp. | reverse complement strand
GCAGTAGCGTTCCAGCTCCGCTTTCGGCAGTACGCGCGGCTTGCCGTGATCGACACGGTGTGTCGCGCGAGGCTTAAGGAAGTCCTTGAGTGCGCGATACACCGAGCTGGTTGAGAGGCCATACAGTTCGGCTACGGCCAGCACCTGTACCGCCCGCTCCGGACTTTTGCGCGGCAGACGGTCCAGCCGTTGCCGCAATTGCAGCAGCGCATCGGCGGGAATCTGCTTACGCCATCCCGATGACATCGCTGTCAGCCTTATCGAGATAGTTGTATAGCGTCGATTTTGAAATGCCCATCATGTTGCAGATTTCTTCGACGGTGTGGCTGCGTTCGTGATGAAGCTTCAGCGCTAGCGCCCGTTTGGTGGGGTCGAGCCGCTGCGGCCGCCCACCCATACGGCCACGCGCACGTGCTGCGAGCAAGCCAGCTTGGGTGCGCTCGCGAATCAGGTTGCGCTCGAACTCGGCCAGTGCGCCGAACAGATGGAACACCAAGCGGCCCCCGCTGGAGGTGGTATCGATGTTTTCTTGCAGGCTGCGCAGTCCTACCTTGACGGTTTCGAGACGTTCCACTAATTGGATCAGGTTCTTGAGGGAGCGGCCCAGCCGATCCAGCCGCCATATGACGACCGTATCGCCAGTACGCAACACGTTCATGAGCGCGGCTAGACCGATACGATCCGCCTTGGCGCCGCTCACCGTGTCCTCAAAAATGCGTTCGCATCCGACCCGCTTCAGGGCATCCCGTTGCAAGTCAAGATTCTGGTCATCGGTCGATACCCGAGCGTAGCCGATCAGCATGGCAGCAGTCCAATAAATCACGGAACTCAAGTATAGCTGGAATTTGAATATTGGAAAGAGATTATGGAGTATTGGAATGCGGGTTACAGCGCATTTGCGCGAGGCTGGTAATCGAGTCCAACAAACGGAAGGTTTCTGTACTATATTAAATGTTCAGATCGACGCGGCTCAGATCAGATTAGGCACCCGCTAGTTTATGCAGCATTGCCAAGCCGCAACTCTGAGACGGCCCCTCGATTAACTCTTGGACGTTAAGATATTTAGGAGGCTTGTAGTGAGCAGACGAGTTTGGAACTTCTTTTTACTGCTACTAGTATTCTTCCTGCTGTGTGTACTCGGCTACATCGCTTGGGGTAAATTTGAGAAAGAAGAACTAGGACTACTGTCAACACTCGGCGCCACATTGTGTGCCCTTGCGGCTCTGTGGGTTTCCTCTCAGGGCCATTTGCAGCAAGACAAATATCGAGACGAAGACCGCAAGACCGCGGCTCAAGCGGCACTGAACGAAAAGGCAGCAGCTGAAGATCGGCTTGCCAATGCGAGAGCCATCGTTGCATTAGTCTACGCGACTGAAATCAAGATGTGGCTTTTTAGAAAGGAACTGCAGGATCTTCTGAACAGCGCGGTGCACGTGGCAAGGGAGATCGATATCCAAGCTCCCATTTTGCGATTGCTGTTGTCCGCTCGAGAATCCATTGAGCTCATCTCGGGTCCGGCTAACCTTCCTCCTGATTTTGTGCAAAACCTTGAACACGTACGCGAACGGCTCGGAAGAGAGCTGGCGATGCCAGCCGTCCGTGCTACCCCAACCATTCCAAATATTTGGGCGACGCAATTCCGTCGTGAGGATGTAGATCTGCTTGGGACTGACGCACTGCGCTTCTTCCTAGGCATGAGCACGATCTGGTCAAATCTTTCGCATATCGCTCGACAGTTCCCGCTCGCTGATGAAGTCCTTGACTTCACTTTGCAGCAAAGTGCTGCTGACTCTGAACAGTATCTAAAGCGTCTCGGCCAGTATATAGATGAGTTCAAGGCGATATTCGAAGGCTTTCTCGCGGCCGCAGTTGAGGCCCGGTCTCAACTGTCGGAGTATTCACAGGCAAACTCTTCGCTAGCGCTGCCTGCGATAGAATCCCTTCTATTGCGATCGCAACAAGCGTCATTTCGCATTGCGGACCTATTGCACTGGATCTCGCTCGAAAAATCGAGGGACCTCGCCAGAAAGTCCAAAGAACGCTTCACCGCCGCTCTTGCCGCTGCAGTTCAAACGAATGAAGACGCGGCGGAGCATATACAAGCACTGCGTAAGTCGGCGGAGGAGACCCTTGACGAGTTGGAAAAAATTCCTCAAACAGCAGCCAATGATTCGCTAGAGAGTCCAAAGCCACCTGTGGGGCCGAATCAGACATAATACCCTCCGTTGTCCAGATGTCAGTCTCATCTCTTCTCGCTATGCGCGTGATACACCGAGGTGGTCGAGAGACCCATGCAGTTCGGACACGGCCAGCACCTGTACCGTCCACTCCGGACTTTTAAAATTAGGCGATCCTGCAACTGAATCTCATTGAGAGAAACTATGGGCTGACAATTACCGCCAGTGATCTGGCTCCGTTACTTCCTAGACTCCACTGCTGAAGAGCGAGCCAAGTCAGTCGCACTTATTCCTGGTTCGCGAAGATCGAATGCAGGTCGACAAGGATAAATGCAGGTTCATTTGCAGTTAATCCCGGTTTGCGGGAGTGGATAGTTGCAGTTATTCCTGGCTCAAAATCGCGTTGAATGCTGGTCGGTTCAGTTTGAAATGCAGGTTGCTACACATAGGTTTTTTGCAGGTTCAACCACAGTTCCGGGCCGGTGCCGAAGAACCGTCCTAACCGTAGAGCCGTATCTGCTGTCAAGTCACGTTTGCCACGAATAAGCTGCGAGATACGGTTTGCAGGCACATCGATTTGCCGCGCAAGCTCTGTTCGCGTCATAGCAATTTCTTCCAATTCATCAGCAAGAAATTTGCCGGGGTGAATAGCTTCTCTCGTCATGTTTCGTTACCTTTCAGTTCAATACATACCAAGTTGCTCTAGCTTTACCATGACGTAGAATCCGTCCCATGGAAACCAGTTCTCTCAGGCGCACTTTAAGCGTATTCTGGTTTGCGCCTGTATGTTCGACTATTTCCGTGATAGTAAGCCGCTCGTGCTTTTTGAGCAGTTCCAGAATCTGAATAGACAAGGCGGGCAAGGCCGTATCATCCGAAGTTGTCTCTTTTTCGATCTTGGCAATAAGGTTAACCTTCTGCTTTTTCAAGCATCGCAGGAAAAAGCCCAGCCAAGGCTCCCAATCCGGGCTATCGGATTTAAGGGTGGTTTGGGTGCGGCGTAGCGCCTTGTAGTACAAATCCTTATTGTCTTCGACAACGTTTTCCAGTGAAGCATAGGGTACATAAACATACCCGGCGCGTAGCAGCATGAGTGTTGTCAGGATACGGGATAACCTTCCGTTTCCATCCTGAAACGGGTGAATGGCCAGAAACACGACAATAAAGACCGCCACGATTAAAAGCGGGTGAAGGCTATCCTCTGCAATGGTCTTGTTGACCCACCGCACCAATTCTTCCATTTCGCGGGGGGTGTCGAATGGCGTGGCGGTTGCAAAGACAACACCAATTTCCTTGCCGTGCTCATCTATAGCGACAACGTGATTATCAAGCTTCTTATAATCCCCACGGTGTCGCTCATCTTTGCTGCTATGCCGCAAGAGGGTCTGGTGAACCTGGCGAATATGGTTCTCGGTGATACTCATATCCTCGTAGGCTTGGAAAATAATATCCATCGCCTCTGCATAGCCAGCCACTTCCTGCTCGTCCCGGCTTTGGAAAGAGATCGAGGTTAGATTGGATAGCAGGGTTTCCACCTGCATATCGGTAAGCTTTGCGCCCTCAATCCGGGTCGATGATCCGATGCTTTCAATCGTTGCCACTTTACGAAGCTGGCGCAGTCGCTCTGGCGACATATTTTTAAGCGCTTCCCACTTGCCCTTAAACTCGTCAATTTCGGCAATGAGTTTTAAAAGCTCTTGTGTAATGGCAATCTTGGGTTCTTGCATAGTCTGTCCGTCATATCTGATTAGATGCCCGATTATACCCTATTATGCCCTATTATACCCAATTTTCCAAATTGAGGTTTACGAAAATTGGGTTCCTTTTAAACTGGCCAGTGAGTGATAAAGCCGCAATAATTTTCCTCGGCGGCTGTTTTAAAGGGTAAAAAACAACGCCCGCTGGCGTTGAAAACCCCAGAGAAAGCGAGTAACACGAGCGAAAACACAGGGTCTGGTGGAGCCAAGTCAGGGGGAACCACCCGGTCTGCACAAACGCCGTAAACGGCGTGCGGAAGATTGGGGGAGGAGTTGGTGGAAGCGGGTTCTGTGTTAAATTAATTTATCCCCAGGGGGAAGTAAAAATAAGGGTGAACCGGAAACCGGTTCACGACATGAGGGGCGTTACGGGATGTCCCCGTTGATGGGGGTGCCGGAAAACGCAGCTACGCTGCGGTTGCAGCAGGGGGAAGGCTTCCCCCCATACACATAAAAGGAATTACACCCTTCACAAATCTATTGCCAAATATATTTGGCATGTGATATGGTAAAAGATGAGGAAACAGTGCAGCCTACAGGACCAAAAACAGTCATTGTCTATCAGGATGCGAGAGGCAAAGAGCCTTTCATGGAGTGGCTCCATGGCCTGCGTGACCAGAAAGGACGCCGCTCTATCCTGACGCGTGTGGGCAGGCTGGAACAAGGTCTGTTTGGCGATTGCCGGTCTGTCGGCGAAGGTGTTTCAGAGCTTCGGATATTTTTTGGACCGGGCTATCGGATTTATTTTGGCGAAGAGGCTGATTGCATCGTCGTTCTGTTATGCGGCGGAGATAAATCCAGCCAAGAGCGGGACATACAGGCAGCAAAAGCATACTGGAAGGAGTACAGAAATCATGGCTAAGCGAACATACCGACAATTCAGGGATGTGGAGGAAGAGTATTTCCGCGACCACCCCGAGGAAATCGACCCCTACCTTGATGAGATTTTCGATGCTTATGCGGAGGATCACGATTCGCCATCCCTGCTGGCATCGCTACGGGTTATCGCCAAGGTAAAAGGCATCAGCAATATTGCCGAGGAGACCGGCTTGACGCGGCAGGGCATTCAGCATGCCTTATCCAGCAAGGGAAATCCGCGCTTCGATAATGTCAATTCGATCATGAACGCGCTTGGCTATCGTCTAGTGCCGGAAAAACTCGACAACGGCCAGCATATCTAGACTCCAGAGACCTCTGTTGCGTGTCCTCTAATCAAGGAATTGCGGTGAGTGAAGCGGGCAACCCGTTGACCGGACGACATACCGGGCCAAATTCACGGCATTGGCTCGGGATTGTGAAGAATCTAACTGATAAATCAGTCCTCTAGA
>JAKDLC010000171.1 GCA_030453055.1 Nitrosospira sp. | reverse complement strand
AAAACGGGTGCTGGCAAACTACGATTGCTTCGGAAACTGACTAATCAATCACTGCCTGGGCAAAAGAGAACAGCGCTTCACGGCTCCCGTTAACGGGAATAATCTCTGTGTCCGGATCGATCGCGGGCAAGTGATAACGCCGTGTCAACCAGGCGCCGATGCTCGCGCGCAGCGACCCGGCGCCGAGGGTCGTGGGATAAAGCGCCATCCCGGCGAGGTTGTCCGCCAGAACTTGGCGAATGAAATCCGGCGTGGCGTGTTTGGGCTCACCGATGTGCAGATTGATGGGAGCGAAAGCCGGTTCCGGCTCGATTCCCTCGAACAGCTCATGCAGCTTCTGGAAGGGGTAGGGTTGGAGGCGGTCGAGGTTGGGATTCAATTTAAAGGGGGGGAAGGCTGGCGCCGAAACCGCTATTCCCGGAGATCGAGTCATTGATCGAAGCAGGATTATAAATGGCAGGCGTCTTGCAAACAAAACAAAATAAGCAAAACAAACCAAACCTTTTACCGGTAACGGCTTTGCTCGGTGGCGCCGTTATCTGGGGCCTGCTGTGGTACCCCTACCGGTTGCTGGAGCAAGCCGGGATAAGCGGGCCGGTCGCAACTGCGACGACTTATGTCATCGCTTTGTTGCTGGGGTTGGTCGTATTCCGGAATAATTTGCGGAAATCGCTCGTATTTGGCGGCGAACCGCATTTATTGTTCTGGATCGGATTATGTGCAGGCTGGACTAATCTTGCTTATGTGCTCGGCGTGATCCACGGCGAAATCATGCGGGTTTTGCTCCTGTTTTATCTCGCGCCGCTGTGGACCATCGTGTTTGCGCGCCTTCTGCTGAACGAAAAATTGAGCCTGCACGGGTATCGGGTCATAGCCCTGTCGTTGGCCGGTGCGGTAATCATGTTGTGGAAGCCGGAAAGCGGTTCTTTGCTGCCTTCGTCCTACGGCGACTGGATGGGGTTGTCAGCCGGCTTCATGTTCGCGCTCTCGAACGTGCTGAGCCGCAAAGACCAGTACCACGGCATTCAGTTGAAATCCCTGGCGGTGTGGGCGGGAGTCACCCTGATAGCATTCGGTTACAGCCTGTTTCGGCGTGAATTACCGGTTCTGGGCGATATTGCCGTGGATTTATACCTGCTTCTGCTGGGATTGGGGGCAGTGGTGTTTGCCTTGAGCGTGGTTGTACAATATGGTCTCACGCATGTTCCCGCGAATCAGGCTATCGTGATTATGTTATTCGAATTGGTAGTCGCGGCGATCGCGGCGTATTTTCTGGCCGGCGAAGCCATGACCTTCCGGGAATGGATCGGCGGTGCGATGATCGTCTCGGCCGGCCTGTTTTCCGCAAGGATAAATCGGGAGTAGCACAAACCTGAATCCGGTAGCTGACGGAATCCGAGGGCGCTGACGTCGTCGATGTCACTGTCGCCATCACCGCTTCTCAGGGAGCGGATGTGAACGGGTATGGAATATTATGCGTCACCACATAGTTTTTCTGGATCGTGATTCGATCAAGGCGCAGGTGCGCCGGCCGGATCTCGAACATACTTACGAGGAATACGACAACACCGCGCCTGATCAGGTTGTGCCGCGTCTGCGGCGCGCGACCGTGGCAATCGTCAACAAGGTGCGCTTGAACGACGAAATCCTCGCGCAATTGCCCGAGCTGAAAATGATCGCGATTACGGCGACAGGGTATGACGGCATCAATATCGCGGCCTGCCGCGATCGCGGCATCGCGGTGGCGAATATTCGCAATTACGCCATCCATACCGTGCCGGAGCATGTGTTCGCGCTGGTGCTTGCGTTACGCCGGAATTTGTTGGCGTACCGGCAGGAGATCGAGCAGGGGGCATGGCGGAAATCGGACCAGTTCTGCCTGTTCACGCACCATATCGCCGAGTTGTTCGGTTCCACCATGGGCATTGTCGGTGAAGGAGCGATCGGGCAGGGCACAGCCGCAATCGCACGCGGCTTTGGCATGCGCGTGCTGTTTGCCTACCATCCCTCACCCAAGAAAAAAGAGGTGGTGCTGACACCATTCGATGAGGTGCTCGCCGAGTCGGATGTACTTTCGCTACACTGTCCGTTGACGCCGGCAACGCAAGGCCTGATCGGCATCAATGAACTGCGCAGGATGAAGCGCAGCGCGCTGCTGATCAATACCGCGCGAGGCGGATTGGTCAATGAGGCCGCGCTGATTCAGGCGCTGGATGAAAATCTTATCGCCGGCGCGGGCTTGGATGTGCTCACCATCGAACCGCCAGAGAACGGTAATCCGTTGCTCGACCTGCGCCGCCCCAACTTCATCCTGACGCCTCACGTGGCCTGGGCTTCAGACGAGGCTATGCAGTCTCTCGCGAATCAGTTGATCGATAATATCGAGGCTTGGGCAGCGGGCAAGCCGCGGAACCTGGTCACCTGAGCAAGGGGTGGTTTAATCGATGGCTTGACAGGTATCTGGAGAGATAATGAAAAAATTCCTGATGTTGCTATGCTTCCTGCCGATTGCGGCTTACGCCCAGCAGAATAAATTCGAGTACGAATTTGATCACGAAAAACCCTGGGTCGAACTTCAAACGCAATTGCCCCCTTATCCCAACCTGGACGATCCGGAAAATCTGCTGCAATTCGATGCCGGGCCAGCCAGCACGAATCTTCATTATGTCGATGCCCCGTCCATAACGGTAGGCGAAGACGGCGTGGTGCGCTTTACGCTCGTGATCAAATCACCCCAGGGAGCGATGAATGTGAGCTACGAGGGGATACGTTGCCAGACGGCCGAGAAAAGAACTTATGCCTTCGGTCGCGGCGATAAGACTTGGGCGCGGGCGCGGATATCGAAATGGGTGGATCTCGAAACGCTTGCCCAGAATTACGCCCAACAAGCGCTCGCCCGATATTTTTTCTGCCCCGACGTAAGAATGGTGAGGGATCCGGAAGAAGCAATTGACGCATTGAAAGCGGGTATCCACCCGCGCGCCGTGCGTTACTGAAGCTATCAGCATTTCAACTCATACTCGCCGTTCGGCCGCCGCTTGGCATCGTATTCTTCGAGGTATTGTGAACCGATTGCGTGACAGAAAGCCGGTGATTCCGGTGGTCTATAGAGGCGTAAAACGATCGTTTTATCGAATCATTTGCAGAGGTGACCCTAAGGGTGTATAAACACTTATGTACACAAACACCGAATTGGAGGGTATCACGAATACGGTTCGCTGGAATATTGCCGTGTCGCCGGACGTGGATCAGTCCGTGCGCATGTTCATCGCCGCACAGGGCGGCGGTCGCAAGGGTGATTTGTCGCGCTTCATCGAGGAGGCCGTGCGCGCCTATCTTCTGGAACGTGCCGTCGATCAGGCCAAGACCGCCGCGGCTGGCATGAGCGAGGCCGAGCTGACCGACCTCATCGACGAGGCGGTGCAATGGGCGCGTAAGCGCTGATGCGCGTCATCCTGGACACCAATGTGCTGCTTGGCGCACTGATCTCGCCGCACGGCCCGCCGGATGCGATCTATCGCGCCTGGCGCGCGGCGCGCTTCGATCTGGTGACATCGGTGGCTCAGCTCGACGAGCTGCGGCGCGTGAGCCGCTACCCCAAGCTCAAGACCATCCTGCCCGCGCACCGCGTCGGCACGATGGTCAACAACATGCAGCGGGCCATCGTGCTGGATGCCCTGCCGCCTCTGCCGGAAGGCGTGGAGGCGAACGATCCGAATGATGTTTTCCTGCTGGCAATGTCGTTGGCGGGCGAAGCCGACTACCTCGTGACCGGCGACCGCCGCGCCGGGCTGCTGCAACGCGGCAGCGTCGGCCGCACGCGCATCGTCACCTCAGCCACCTTCTGCGCCGAAGCGCCTTGACGCCACGCCGGCCAGCTTCCTGGTGTGCGGAGATTGGCGGCCTTAATCACCGCATGATGTGCGGAGATTATTCTTGACCTTTGCAGCGAATGAGCCATAATTTCCGCAAGGATGCGGAGATTGCCGAACTACATACACGAGCTTGAGGGCTGGCCGGGGTTCCGGTGGGACGAGGGGCGGATAGCCCAGCGCCTCGTGCCGGTGCGCCACCGGCAGGGCCGCCTGATCGGGCGGATGGAGGCGCTGGGCTATCCGCTGCGCGCCGAGGCGGTGCTCGTCACCTTGACCGAAGACGTGCTCAAGTCGAGCGAGATCGAGGGCGAAGTCCTCGACCGCGATCAGGTGCGCTCATCCATCGCGCGGCGGCTCGGCCTCGATATCGGCGCGCTCACGCCCGCCGACCGCAACGTCGAAGGTGTGGTCGAGATGATACTCGACGCCACGCAGAAATTCGTCGACCCGCTGACGGACGAACGGCTGTTCGGCTGGCACTCCGCGCTCTTTCCCACCGGGCGCAGCGGTATGACCAGGATCATCGTCGGCACGTGGCGCGACGACGCCACCGGCCCCATGCAGGTCGTCTCCGGCCCTATCGGCAGGGAGCGTGTCCACTACCAAGCGCCAGTGGCACCACGCCTCGATGCAGAAATGTCCACCTTCCTGAAATGGTTCGAGGCGGAGGCCGCGCTCGATCCGGTGCTCAAGGCGGCGCTGGCGCATTTGTGGTTTGTCACCATCCACCCGTTCGACGACGGCAACGGGCGGATCGCGCGCGCGATCGCCGACATGGCGCTGGCCCGTTCGGAGCAAAGCCCGCAGCGCTTCTACAGCATGTCGGCGCAAATTCGCGCCGAGCGCAAAGCCTATTACGACATCTTGGAAGCCACGCAGAAAGGCGATCTCGACATCACGGCGTGGTTGGGATGGTTTCTCGTCTGCCTCGACCACGCCATCGAGGGCGCGGAGCGAACGCTTTCAAGCGTACTGCACAAAGCGAGGTTCTGGGAGGCGATCAAGGATCAGGCCTTGAACGAACGCCAGCGCGACATGATCAACCGCGTGCTCAATGGGTTCGAGGGCAAGCTTACATCCTCGAAGTGGGCGACGATCACCAAGTCCTCGCAGGACACAGCGCTGCGCGACATCACCGAGTTGGTCGAGCGCGGCATCCTCGTGCGCGATCCCGGCGGAGGCCGGAGCACGAGTTATTCGCTGGCAGGACGGGAATGAAGGATGCAACGTTAGGAACGTTTTGCGTGCGCCCGGCCTGGTATGTTAGCCGAATCTACAAAACAAAATTTACGATGGCGAGGACGATAACAACCAATCCGACCAAATAGATAATATTATACATGGCGTACTCCGTCGTGGGTTAGCAAGAGGAATTCACAGTAACCGG
>JAKDLC010000170.1 GCA_030453055.1 Nitrosospira sp. | reverse complement strand
AGCCATGCGCCGCAAAAACCGTGCAATTCACCCCGTAGCGGGCCTCACCCGGAAGGTGAGCGTCAAATAATACGAAATATTGTTATTAATCATAACACTGATCTATTAAATGAGCGGTCAACTACCGGATTTAGGATTATGTCTGCTTCGTCACCTTCGGCCATTACATCCTTCTCAATATATTTACGACCACCACCTAACCGCCAACCATCATGACTATGCCGCATATCGTTGCGCTTCGCGCACTCACCGACAACTACATCTGGGTGATCCGCGACCACTGTCACGCCGCCGTAGTCGATCCGGGCGACGCCTCGCCTGTGCTGGATTACCTGCAACGCGAAAACCTCGAACTCATCGCCATTCTCAACACCCACCACCACCCTGACCACGTGGGCGGCAACGCCGCATTGTTGCGGGAATTTACCGTGCCGGTTTATGGCCCCGCGAACGAATCGATTCCCACACTCACGCATCGTGTCAAGGAATGCCGCGACCATGAGAGCGAGGAAGGCAATGCCTATCTTCCTGAATTCTCGCTCACCCTCAGGGTACTCGACATCCCCGGCCACACCGCCGGGCACATTGCGTATTATGGCGCAAACCTGCTGTTTTGTGGGGATACCCTGTTTGCTTGCGGATGCGGACGGCTGTTTGAGGGAACTGCACAACAAATGCTGGATTCATTGCAGAAACTCGCCGATTTACCCAACGAAACCCGGATATATTGCGGCCATGAATATACGCTGAACAATATTCGTTTCGCCAGAAACGTCGAGCCGGGCAATCAAGCGTTGATCGAACGCGAAGCCGTCGTCAGAAAACTGCGTGAACAGAACGTCCCCACCCTGCCCTCGACCATTGCAATGGAAAAGGCCACCAATCCGTTCCTGCGTTGCAACGAGCCGGAAATCATTCGGAGCGCCGGCAGCCGCGCCGGCAAACCATTATCGGACCCCGTCAGCGTATTTGCCGCGATCCGCGACTGGAAGGATCATTTTTAGCGGAATGAATGATCGGACGTTTGTATGGTCATAGAAAGTGTGCTTTATTTAACCCGGATGTTTCATAAATTCGCGTGATGATTGCGCAGGATTTTGTTTTGTAGGGGGATTTTGTGAAAGAGTGGCGTAGTGACTCATACGCCCGACTGAGCAAAATTCCCATACGAAACAAAAGACCAGCAAGGGCGCGCGTCAATTTATGAAACATCCGGGTGAAGGGTACTGTTTTACGTGTACCGTTAACCGTGAAATACAGTCACATCACTCAACCACCGTTTGTGGAAAATTGAAACACCGGAATACCGCTTCACTACGCGGCATTCGCCACAGCGACACACAGGAGGCTAAATCACATGAACCCATTGGAACAGATATTGCAGTGCGGACAATCCATCTGGCTGGATTCGATCAGCCGCGATCTCATCAGCAGCGGAGAATTGCAGCGCCTGGTAAACGAAGACAAGCTGCGCGGCGTGACCAGCAATCCCACCATTTTCGAGCAGGCCATCAATCGCGGCAATAGCTATGACGATGCGCTGCGCACATTGTTGCAAGCCGACGAGAAACAAACCGACAAGGCGCTGTTCGAAGCGCTGGCGGTCGCCGACATCCGCAACGCTACCGATGTGCTGCGGCCCGTTTATGACGCCACAGAAGGCGGAGACGGTTACGTCAGCCTCGAAGTCTCGCCGCATCTCGCCAACGATACGGACGGAACGATTGCGGAAGCGAAACGGCTATGGAACGCGGTGCAACGCCCCAACCTGATGATAAAAATTCCCGCCACTCCGGCAGGCATCCCCGCGATTGCGCAATCCATCGGCGCGGGCGTCAATATCAATGTCACCCTGATGTTCTCGCTGCGGCATTATGAAGACGTGACGCAGGCCTATATTCGCGGCCTCGGCGGCAGAGAGGAAGCATCGCCGGGCAAAACCGTAACCTGGCCGGTTTCGGTCGCATCGTTCTTTGTCAGCCGGGTCGATAACATAGTTGACCCCCTGCTTGAAAAGCATGGCTCGCCCGAGGCCCTCGCCCTGCGCGGCAAAATCGCCATCGCCAACGCCAAACTCGCCTATCGGCGTTTCCGCGAAATATTCCATGGCGAATCGTTTGCCGATTTTCGCAACAAAGGTGCGCACGTGCAGCGTCCGCTATGGGGCAGCACCGGCACCAAGAACCCCGCTTACTCCGATGTGCTGTACCTCGAACAGTTGATCGGCCCCGATACCGTCAACACCGTACCGCCCAAAACGCTCGACGCATTCCGCGATCACGGTCGCGTACACGAAACGCTGACGGAGAACGTTGCGCAAGCGGAAGCGGACATTGCACGGCTGCCGGATTTTGGCATCGATCTCGAAGCCATCACCGAAAAACTCCAGGATGACGGCGTGGATGCTTTTGCCGCATCCTACGACAAGCTGCTTGCCGCGCTCAAAACCAAACGGCAGGATATCGTTGCCAATCACGTGGCCTAGCAGCCTGTCGGACTTGAAGAAAGCGTGGACACTCTGTTCGCTGTCAACAATATTTGTTGCTAACACAATATTTCTGATTTTTTTCATTATGCAGGCACATTGCCCTACGCCTACTTCCCTTTATCCTGTCATTCCCGCGAAAGCGGGAATCCATGGGTTTTCGGTTACCCGAATTCACCCACTGCAGGATGACGGCCTGTTCCAGTCAGCGTCTGGATTCCCGCTTTCGCGGGAATGACGAAGCTTTTGTAGGATGGGTGGAGCGCAGCGCAACCCATCAAATCGCTGCGGCGCACTTTTATTGGTAGGGAGAAAACAATGGAACTCGGAATGATCGGCCTCGGCCGCATGGGCGGCAACATGGCGCAGCGATTGATGCGTGGCGGACATCGCGTAGCCGGTTTTGCCCGCAAACCGGATGCGCTCAGGGAAATAGCAGAAAAAGGCATCGTGCCCGCGGCGACGCTGGAAGCCCTCGTCAATGAGTTAAAACCGCCGCGCATCATCTGGCTGATGATTCCCGCGGGCACCGCCGTGGATGAGACGATTGCCGCGCTGTCGCCGTTGCTTTCCGCCGATGACGTGATTATCGACGGCGGCAATTCCAATTACAAGGATACGCAACGCCGCGCGCAAATGCTGAAAACGAGCCACATCCACTATGTCGATACAGGCACGAGCGGCGGCGTGTGGGGACTTGAAAACGGCTACAGCATCATGGTGGGCGGGGATGAGCAGGTGGTCGCGCGGTTGCGCCCCCTCTTCGAAACCCTTGCCCCGGCGCGAGACAAAGGCTGGGGACATGTCGGTCCCAGCGGCGCCGGCCACTTCACCAAGATGGTCCACAACGGCATCGAATATGGCATGATGCAGGCATACGGCGAAGGGTTTGCGATCTTGCGCCACAAAGAGGAATTCAACCTGGACCTGCACCAGATAGCCGAAATCTGGCGCGACGGCAGCGTGGTGCAATCGTGGCTGCTCGACTTGACCGCCGCCGCGCTGGCGGAAAATCCCGGCCTGCAAGACATCGCCCCTTATGTGTCCGATTCCGGCGAAGGGCGCTGGACTGTCGCCGAAGCGATCGACCTCGACGTGGCCGCGCCGGTCATTACATTGGCATTGCTGCAACGGCTGCAGTCGCGCGATTCGGAATCGTTCTCGAACAAACTGTTATCGGCGCTACGCAACCAGTTCGGCGGACATGCGATGAAGAAGGCATGAGCCGCGCACACAAGGTCCAGGGCGTCGAACACAGAGAATAGCAAGGAAAGTCACGAGACAGCTTATCAATATGCCTTATCAATAATGAAATGAAAGAAGAAAAATTTGAAGTGCGTTTCGTTCCGCGCTTTGATAGTATTGATAGGTATTGATAGGGGAAAAGGCTATGGCGACATCAATCAAAATAGATGACGAACTAAAAACCCGCGTTCAGCATTTGGCGGAGGTACGGCAGCGGTCGGCCCAGTGGATAATGCGCGAGGCCATTCAGCAGTATGTTGACCGGGAGGAAGCGCGAGAGAACTTCCACCGGGAAGCCATGGAGTCATGGGCTGAGTTTCAGGAAACGGGCTTGCACATTACCCTCGATGAGGTAAGCGCGTGGTTGGAAACATGGGGAACGGACGCGGAAACTGAGCTGCCCAAGTGTCACACGTAATCATCACCGAAAGGGCAGAGCAAGACAGCAGCGCAAGACATTTACCGCTGCCGCCGATTTTTGGAAATTTTATGCGGGTCTCATGTACTATTGCATATGGAAAGCTCGTTCAGGATAATATGGAACTGCTCAATAGTCACCGGCATGACGGCGAGACGAGGCTGACGAACTATCGCAAGCGTGGACAATCGAGTATCGGCTTTGATTTTCTTCAGTTGAATAGGGCGCGCCAAGGTTTTTACAGGTGCGAAATCGCAAGCGAGCCATTGTGGGTCAGCGCTTGTTGGGTCACGATAAGCTTCGCGCGTAACTTCCATGAGACCTATAATGGCTAGATCCTGTTGGCTGTGGTAATAAAAAACTGCGTCGCCGCATCGCATTTCAGAAAGATACTTACGCGCTGCGGGACTACGGACGCCGCGTAGCGTGAACTTGCCGCATTTGACGATTTCGGTCCAGGCCGTACGGAACGGCGCGAACTTTACGAGCCAGTACTGGGGTGGTTTTTTACTTGACTCGTTAGAGGTAATGGCCGATAATGTTGTCAACTCATTCACCATGTGTGAAAGGAGCTAAGCCTCCGTTTCGGCGGGGGCTTCATTTTCTCCGGCGTTCGTAACGCTTCTGAAGATCCCGCCGTTTGGCCTCATAGGTAATGTGAAACGAGGTGATAAGCAAAAAGATATCACCCCTTGTTTTCCGCTGTCGCTCAAGGACGACCACGTAATCCTGTTCTTTAAGCCAAATGTAGGATCGAACGACTTTCGCTCCCCCCGCTTCCTCATCGAAATCCCACGCAAGCACAGCAGGATCGTCCTCATGCTCAATGATCGGCCGTACCCACGGCACGCGGCTTGCGCGGCCGAGATCGGGCAACCGCTCTTTCTCATTCCTGCGTGTAGCGCAATTGAAGACCCGCTCATCGCGGGTGACCAGATGCCAAAAGCCTTCTTCAAAACCAAATTTGTCTGCGCGATCGACGCGGCGATTATGCCATACCGGAAACGTACGGTAACGCGGGAAGCATTTCTTAAAATCCCGGTCAAAGACGATGTAGAGCGCGCGGATGAATGTATCCCAATCGCCGCTGAATGGAATGCTGTTCGGCAACCAGCCCGGCGAGTTACCGCCGGATGAAGTAGCGTCGCTCG
>JAKDLC010000169.1 GCA_030453055.1 Nitrosospira sp. | reverse complement strand
CCATCTGAGCCGGTTGCTTGCGGTTGAGAATATTGATTACGATCGGCTGGAAATATCGTCGCCCGGTCTGGACAGGCCATTGAAGAAGTCATCGGATTTCATCCGGTTTGCCGGGGAGCCGGTTAAGCTTAAGCTGCGTGTGGCGTTACAGGGTCAAAGGAATTTCGCTGGGATTCTGCGTGGAGTAAACGACGGTGTAGTAAAATTGGAAGTGGAAGGAAAAACGCTTGATCTGGAGCTGGATAATCTTGAGAAAGCCCGCCTGGTTCCAAAATTGTAATTATCCGAGAATTTGGCCGGAGGTAACATGAGCCGCGAGGTTTTGCTGTTGGTGGACGCACTGGCGCGCGAAAAGAATGTCGAAAAAGACATTGTTTTTGTCGCACTCGAATTGGCGTTGGCGTCTGCTACGAAAAAGCGTTTTCACGAGGACGCGGATGTGCGCGTATCGATCGACCCGCAGACGGGCGATTATCACTCTTTGCGTCGCTGGCAGGTAATGGCCGACGATGCGGTCGAGGACTCGGCGCGTCAGATTGCGTTGAGTGAGGCGGTGCAGCGCGACCCCGAAATCAAACTGGAGGACTTCATCGAGGAAGTGCTGGAACCGCTGGAGTTTGGACGTATCGGCGCCCAGGCGGCCAAGCAGGTGATATTCCAGAAAATACGCGATGCCGAGCGCGAACAGATCCTGAACGATTTTCTCGAACGCAAAGAATATATGGTTACCGGTACCATCAAGCGCATGGAACGCGGCAACGCCATTATCGAATCCGGCAGAGTTGAGGCGGCGTTGCCCCGTGATCAGATGATTCCCAAGGAAAACCTGCGAGTCGGCGATCGTGTGCGTGCTTATCTGTATAAAATTGACCGCGCGGCTCGCGGGCCCCAGTTGATATTGTCACGGATTGCGCCGGAATTTCTGATAAAACTGTTCGAACTGGAAGTGCCGGAGATTGAAGAAGGACTGCTGGAGATCAAGGTCGCGGCAAGAGACCCGGGTTCACGTGCCAAGATTGCGGTCAAGTCCCACGATCAGCGCGTCGATCCGATCGGTACTTGTGTCGGTATGCGTGGCTCGAGAGTACAGGCGGTGACCGGCGAATTGGCCGGAGAAAGAGTGGATATCATTTTGTGGTCGGACGATCCGGCCACGTTCGTGATCAATGCGTTGGCGCCCGCCGAAATCAGCAGCATCCTGGTGGATGAGGAAAAGCACAGCATGGACATCGTGGTGGACGAGGGCAATCTTGCCCAGGCCATTGGCCGCGGCGGTCAGAACGTGCGGCTTGCATCCGAGTTGACCGGCTGGGAACTCAATATCATGACGATGGAAGAGTCACAGGCAAAAAATGAAGAGGAGTTTTCCGTTATTCGCCAACTCTTCATGGAAAAGCTCGATGTGGATGAGGAAGTGGCGGATATCCTGGTACAGGAGGGTTTCACCACGTTGGAAGAGGTGGCCTACGTTCCGCTCAGCGAAATGCTGGAAATCGAGTCGTTTGATGAGCAGACCGTCAATGAACTTCGCAATCGGGCTCGCAACGCCCTTTTGACCGAGGCCATCGTCAGTGAGGAAAAATTGGAGCACATAGCGGAAGACCTGCTTTCGCTGGAGGGCATGGACACCCAGACTGCGCGAGAATTGGCGGCTAAAGGGGTAAATACCCAGGAAGATCTTGCCGACCTGGCTGTGGATGACCTGGTGGAACTGGTCGGGATGGATGTCGAACGCGCCAAGCAGTTGATCATGACGGCGCGCGCACCATGGTTTGCATGATCCTGCCGCCGGGTCTGCCGCTGAGTGTGCGGCGTTTGGCATAGCGTTATCATAGCGTTATAAAAGGTTATCAATGTCTCAAATGAATGTAGAACAATTCGCCAATGAGCTGGGGATGCCTCCGGCAGCACTGCTGGAACAGCTGCAGGCGGCGGGTGTCGGCAAGCATCTGACCGCGGATCGTCTGACCGAGCATGATAAAAACCAGCTTCTCGATTATCTGCGAAAGATTCATGGCGTCAAGGAGGAAAAGAGCAAGATCAGCCTGCCCCGCCGGCAGACTTCCGAAATCAAGAAATCGGATAACACCGGTAGAGCGCGCAGCATTCAGGTGGAGGTTCGTAAGAAGCGTGTATTGGTGAAGGAGGATTTGAGCGACAGGGTAACCGCCGCAGGTAAGCCGGCTGAGCCCGCCGCCGCATTCGCACCTGCATCGGCGCCTGCCCCGGCGCCTGCCCCGGTGATCGATGCCGCACAACAGGCGTTGCGTCAGGAGGAAGCAAGGAAGCAGGCCGAGTTGATTGCACGGCAGACCGCGGAACTCAAGAAGAAGAAGCAACATCTGAAGCCTGCGGATGTCAGGGAACCTGAGCCGGCTGCAGCGGCTCCGGCGATCCCGGCCGTACCTGAGGCGGCACCTGCCGCCGCCCCCTCCGGAGCCCGGATTGGCGTTGAAGTCACCCAGCCGCAGCCTGCGCCGACGGAAGGTACGCTGCACAAACCGGTCGTCAAGCCGGAAGATAAGGCCGCCAAGGCGGAGAAGAAAAAGAAGCAAACCAAACAAGTCGTCTGGAAGGATGAAAGAGTTGAAAAGCGTGGACTCAAGACGCGCGGTGATTTATCCGGCGGCAAGGGATGGCGTACGCGCAGGGATAGGCACGCTAAAGTTTCTTCTGAAGAGCAAGGTGCTCATAGTTTTTCCGCACCAACAGAACCTGTTGTGCATGAGGTGATGGTGCCCGAGACCATTTCCGTCGGAGCTTTGGCCCAGAAAATGTCCATCAAAGCCGCTGAGGTTATCAAGTCATTGATGAAAATGGGAAATATGGTCACCATCAATCAAATGCTGGATCAGGAAACCGCCATGATCGTGGTGGAAGAATTGGGTCATATCGCCAAGTATGCAACGCTGGATAGCCCGGAAGCCTTTCTGGCGGATACCGAATTGCCCGCAACGGGTTACAAAACAGAGCCGCGGGCGCCGGTAGTCACGGTAATGGGGCATGTGGACCATGGCAAAACCTCGCTATTGGATTACATACGCCGTACACGGGTGGCAAGCGGGGAAGCGGGCGGCATCACGCAGCATATCGGCGCCTATCACGTGGAAACCGAAAGAGGCATGGTCACTTTTCTCGATACGCCGGGTCATGAAGCCTTTACGGCCATGCGCGCGCGCGGCGCCAAGGTTACCGATCTGGTCGTATTGGTCGTGGCGGCGGACGACGGCGTCATGCCCCAGACAACTGAGGCGATACATCACGCCAAGGCGGCCAAAGTGCCAATCGTGGTGGCGATAACGAAGATAGACAAGCCGGAAGCGAATTCCGAACGTATCAGGCAGGAGCTCGTGGCGCAGGAAGTGGTGCCGGAAGACTGGGGCGGCGATACTATGTTTGTGGAGATTTCAGCCAAGACCGGTCAGGGTATCGACGCGCTTCTGGAAAGTGTGCTGCTCCAGGCCGAAGTGCTGGAACTCCAGTCGGCAAAGGATGCACCCGCCAGAGGTATCGTTATCGAGTCGCGCCTGGATAAAGGACGCGGCCCGGTGGCGACAATATTGGTGCAGTCCGGAACCTTGAAGCGTGGCGACATACTGCTGGCAGGCGCGGTATTTGGCCGGGTACGGGCGATGCTCGACGAAAACGCCAAACCGGTGGAGCAGGCGGGGCCTTCCATTCCGGTAGAAATCCAGGGCTTATCAGAAGTCCCCGTGGCGGGGGAAGTGGTAGTGGCATTGACTGACGAGCGCAAAGCGCGTGAAATAGCCCTATTCCGTCAAGGCAGGTTCCGCGACGTAAAGCTTGCCAGACAGCAGGCCGCCAAGCTGGAAAACGTATTCGAGCAGAAGGGCGAAGTCAAAGTGCTCGCGCTCATCATCAAAGCCGACGTGCAGGGTTCTTACGAAGCGCTGACGCATGCACTGCAAAGGCTTTCCACCGACGAGGTCAAAGTCAACATCATCCACAGCGCCGTCGGTGCGATTACGGAATCCGATATCAACCTGGCGCTGGCTTCCAAGGCCGTGGTAATCGGCTTCAATAGCCGCGCGGATACGGTTGCGCGCAAGCTCATCGCCTCTACCGGCGTCGATGTGCGTTACTACGGCATTATTTACGAGGCGGTGGACGAAATCAAGGCGGCGTTATCCGGTATGATGGCGCCGGATCGCAAGGAGAATGTCACCGGTTTAGTGGAAATTCGCCAAGTGTTCCGCATTTCCAAGGTGGGAGCCGTCGCGGGTTGCCATGTATTGGAGGGCGTCATCAAGCGGGGTTCGCTGGTGAGGTTGATGCGCAATGGCGAAATGATTCATACTGGCGAACTGGATTCCCTGAAGCGCTTCAAGGACGACGTGAAAGAGGTTAGAGCAGGGTTTGAATGCGGACTGTCACTGAAAAACTTTAACGATATCCAGGTGGGCGACAAGGTGGAAACGTACGAAATCGTCGAAGTCGCACGCAGCCTGTAATGCCGGGGCATAAGGATTATTCTCGCGCGCTGCGTATTGCCGACCAGATTCAGCGTGAGTTGGCCGATCTGATTCGCAACGAACTCAAAGACCCGCGTATCGGCATGATCACCCTGACCGGCGTTGAGGTGAGTCATGATTACGCTCACGCCAAGGTTTTCTACACCACGCTGCGCAGTGAAAGCGATAATTTTCTCACCGGTAAAGGACTGGAACATGCGGCCGGATTTCTGCGCAGTCATTTGTCGCATCGATTGAAGCTGCGGGTCATTCCGCAGCTCCATTTCATTTATGACGAATCAATCGAGCGGGGGATGCGCTTGTCACAATTGATAGATGAAGCGGTGGCGCGGGAGGGGCCGGCAAAAGAGACGGGTGGCGCCTGATTCGTGGCCGGCTGCGTTCAGAATTTACCTCGTATTACCTCGTATATTGAATCGCCAATCCAGATGCGTCAAACGCAACATCAGCGGCGTCCTGCTGCTTGATAAACCTTCCCGCATTTCGTCCAATCAGGCCGTACAAATCGCGAAACGCATCTTTGCGGCCTGCAAGGCCGGTCATACCGGGACGCTCGATCCGTTGGCAACGGGATTGTTGCCAATCTGCTTTGGCGAAGCCACAAAGTTTTCTTCGGCATTGCTGGGCGCGGACAAGACTTATGAAGCCACGCTGAGGCTGGGCCATATCAGTACGACCGGCGATGCGGAGGGGGAAATTTCAGCCGTGTGCGATGTGCATCCTCAGGACGACTTAAAGTTGACGCTGCCGCAAGTTGAAACGATACTGCGACGCTTTACCGGCGTAATCGCGCAGGTGCCGCCGATGTACA
>JAKDLC010000168.1 GCA_030453055.1 Nitrosospira sp. | reverse complement strand
ATTCGATAATTTGGCTCGAATCGCCGCGATCGAGGAAAGCAAGTGGCGAGTTTGCCAACAGGCTCTTAGCCCGCTTGCGGGGCTTGATTGCGGCAACGGGTTCAATAACGTTCATGCAATAGCCTCGTTTAAGTAGATAAAGACCTTAATGTTAGGGCATCGTGTGCTGGATGACAACCTCTTTCGTGCGCGCTACTCGTCACTCTTCCCTCTCCCTTTAGGAGATAACCTTGCGCCTCCCGGTGCGGCGGTGTTACTCTAGTGCCACCAACAGTCCAAAAGGTGCAAGGCAATGACCACCACATCACTAAAGCTTTCTGATGAACTCAAGCAACGTGCTGTTGCCGCAGCTGAAAAAAAGGGGGTGTCGCCACATGCGTTCATGGTCCAGGCGATTGAGAGGGCAGCAACGGCAACTGAATGGCGTGCCAGTTTCGTAGCCGAGGCTCAAGCAGCACGGGAAAAAATGTTAAGCACCGGCAAGGGCTTTGATGCCAGCGAGGTTCATTCCTACCTGAAGGCGCGCATTGCCGGTAATAATCCCGCAAAGCCGAAAGCCAAATCTTGGCAAAGCTGAGCTATTCGGAACGAGCGCTTGCCGATCTCGAAAGACTAACCGACTTTCTGACTGATAACGATCCTGTTGCGGCAGCAGAGACGCTTGGATTGATTGAAGAAGCCGTAAGTTTATTAATCCGCCATCCACTTGTCGCCCGGCCCGTGGAGCATGAGTTGCGTGAGTTGATCATATCTCGCAGACGTACCGGTTACGTGGCGCTCTATAGCCTGGAGGAAGATCAGGACGCTGTCCTGATTCTTGCGATCCGTCATCAGCGTGAAGCAGGGTATTTGGGGCAGGACGAGGATTGATCGTTGTGCTCTCTGGCGATTCAGATAGCTGAGGCGCTGGATGTCGTCTTCCTTTCCCTCATCTGCTTCGCCCTGATCGTCGAAGCTCCAAGAATTATGTTAGTAGGCACTACCTTCTTTTCATAAAAAAACAACCGCCGTGCTTTTCAATTTTATCGAATTCAGGTGCGGGCGAGATCGTGCTAAAAGAGTGACGTGCCCCGCAGATTAAAATGGCATTTTTCATGCCAGTACACGCCGATGCACCTAATAGCAAATAAAGACAATCCGTTACCGCTTCTAATATTAGCCTTGGCCACCTTGGCTGTTTCTGCACTTTTCGCATGGCAGGGCAATACGGGATTTAACCTGTGGGATGAGGGGTATCTCTGGTATGGTGCTCAGCGAGTAATGCTGGGTGAAGTACCCATCCGTGATTTTATGGGCTACGATCCCGGCCGCTATTACTGGTCAGCTGGCCTTATGACCTTATGGGGCGATAATGGCATTATGGCCTTACGAGGCGCCGTGGCAATTTTTCAGACGATAGGTTTATTCGTCGGCCTATTGTTGATTGCTCGCGCTTTAAAAAAGCAGGATATTTTCTATTTACTACTGTCCGCTGTAACGTTGGTAGTGTGGATGTTTCCCCGTCACAAACTGTTTGATATTTCGCTGTCTATTTTATCAATCGGTGTATTGGCTTTCCTCGTCCAGAACCCGACAAGCAGGCGGTATTTTTTTGCCGGGCTGTGCATAGGCTTGATAGCTATTTTTGGGCGCAACCATGGCATGTACGGAGTTGCCGGCAGCCTTGGGGTCATGGTCTGGCTGAGCCTCAAGCGAGCTGAGAGCCCAAGGTTGATCAAGGGGTTTACATATTGGGCAGTGGGAGTCGCAACTGGCTATGCCCCCATACTCCTGATGGCATTGTTGGCGCCGGGTTTCGCCATCGCATTTTGGGAAAGCATTCGCTTCCTATTTGAAGCCAAAGCCACAAACCTTCCCCTCCCAGTGCCCTGGCCGTGGCGAGTTGACTTTACGTTGGTACCGATTGGTGAAGCGATTCGCGGAGCCTTGGTTGGCCTGTTTTTTATCGGCACAATTGTTTTTGGTGTGCTGTCCATCCTCTGGGTGGTCCGGCAAAAACTTCAAAATAAGCCATCTCCTCCTGTATTGGTCGCTGCGTCGTTCTTGGCGCTTCCCTACGCACACTTTGCGTATTCCCGTGCTGACGTTGGTCATCTTGCTCAGGGTATTTTCCCGCTGCTGGTCGGTTGCCTGGTTCTTTTTTCTACACAGTCCGCCAAAGTTAAGTGGCCTCTGATACTCATGCTCTGTACAGCAAGTGTGTGGGTGATGCACATATATCATCCTGGGTGGCAATGTCACGCTAGCAAACAATGCATGAATATCGAAATTTCCCACAGCAATCTGCAGGTTGATCCGGCAACAGCCAGTGATGTTGAATTACTCCGCAAGTTGGCTGCTCGGTACGCCCCGGGTAGCGAAAGCTTTATCGTTACGCCTTTTTGGCCGGGTGCCTACGCGCTGCTCGAACACAAATCTCCGATGTGGGAGACTTATGCGCTTTTTCCTCGCTCCCTAGCCTTTGAGCAAGCGGAGATCGAGCGAATAAAAGCGGCAAGACCCAGGTTTGCTTTCATTTTCGATCTGCCATTGGATGGGCGTGACGAATTACGCTTCAGGAACACGCGTCCGCTAATTCATCAATATATTCTGGATAACTTTGAGCTGCTTCCCGATTCACCTAACCCGGCTTACCAAATTTACAAGGCGAAAGGGGAAGCGTAATGAAAAAAGTTGCCATTTTCCACGTGACGAACCGCCAGTCAGAACGTTTGGTTCGTTTGCCTCTGTGGATAGGGCTTATCGAGGTGCAGCAAGATAAGGTGATTGATGTGCTTAAGGCAGCAATCAGTCTTGTTCGTTGATATGCGGACGTGGGTCCTGGGCATTCCGAAGCATCGTGACCGTCGATTCCGAAAATTGCCCGAAATCGATCACGTTCACCGGAATACGCACCCTGGATTCTTTAGTTCAGAAACGTTATTGTTACTCATGGCGTATTCACTCCTTAGTAAAAGGTTCCATAGGCGGAGGGGGTGTTTTTTTCTGATAACTTAGTCTTTTATCCAGAACGCGCCAAATGTCTGAAGTCGTAGCGCGCCGACCGGATTGAATGCTGCGTCGCTTGCGCCACATTCGAGGAATACCTTTAATTGCATCCCGCTTTGCCCGCCATATCACTCTGCCTTGCCCCCGCATGGAGAATTGTGCACCGGTTATGATATTCAAAAGTACATGAAGTGGAAGCAATGCCCAGAAGAGAACACCAGGCATATTCTTGATGAATGTCCAGACGAGATTTCGATGGCCGTGATAAACAGAGAAATCGCTGTGTTGCCCACCAGAACTTGCCGAGCCAACGTGATGTACTACCGCATTCGGGACATATAGAGAAGTACGCCCTGCAAGCCGTAGCCGAAAACCGAGGTCGATATCCTCAACGTAACAAAAATAGTCTTCATCAAACCCGCCGGCTCTTACCAAAGCATCCCGGCGATAAAGTACTGCACAGGCACATGGAGAGAAAATCTCGCCAGCAACATCATCCGCAGTACATTTGGCACGACTATGTCCATCACGCCAGACTAATCCAGAAATGTGATAGACATCCCCGATACCATCCAGCGTGGCAGGCACTCCATGGACCATCTGCCGTGAGCCAAAAACGGCTACATCAGGGTATGTGCGCGCAGCCGAGACCAAACGCATTAACCAGTCCGGATCGGGGAAGGCGTCAGGATTCAGTAAAGCTACAAGATCAGTATCACATTCATCCAGCGCGCGGTTATTTGCCACCGCAAAGCCCAAGTTAGCGCCAAGCATTCGGACGGTCACTCCTTGCACTTGCTGCGCCCGCTCAGCCGAGCCATCGGTACTGCCGTTATCCATGACCAGGATGCGAGCGGGTAGGAGTGACTGTTGCCTCAGACGCACGAGACATTCGTCCAGAAAAGCGCCACCATTCCAGTTAACAACTATAACCGTAACGGTACTTGGAATCATTGAGTAATTTCAGAAAGATAACTTCTCGCGTCACGCAAGTTATTTACGCTAATGGTAATCGTCGGCGTAATTTGCTCATTTCGATCTGGCCGGTACAAAATATTGCACCCCACACCAGCGGCAATTCCTGCTTCTATATCCGATATTTTGTCGCCAACCAAAACAGATAGTGCAAGGTCTAACTCATGTGCTCGGGCAGCTTCCAGAATCATGCCTGGGCCGGGTTTGCGAAAGATTGAGTTCTGCTTGTAGTCGCCTATTCCATACTGAGGGTGAAAAGGACAAAAATAAACCTGTTCAATTTTTATTCCCTGAGCCAGGAATTTTCCGCACATCCAGTCTGTAAGCTCATGAAATTGTTGTTCCGTATAGTAACCGCGACCAATGCCCGCTTGATTAGTGAGTACAAAGATCAGGTAATCAAGCTCAATCGCTTTTCTACACAGATCGAATATGCCTTCGACGAATTCAAATTGCTCTCGGCGGTAGACATGACCATAATCGATATTGATCACTCCGTCCCGATCAATGAAAAGCGCGCGTCGCTTGATAGCCATGGGACGGAAGTTCATATTGGGCGCGGTCGTAATCATCGGGAACGCCAATATCTATAAAATAAGCATCTGTCAGGAATGCCCTTGGAAATAGTGCGCCGCAGTGGCGCTGCAGCAAGTCTGTTTCAAAACTAAACTTGCCCGATAGGTTAAAAGTTCTAAAAACGCTGGGTTGAACGACATAGACGCCTGCGTTAATCAAACCGGCTTCATTATTTCCTTTTTCCACGAAACCGGATATTCGGTCATCAGTTGTCAAGACCGAACCATATCGAGCAACGTCGGATACAGCTTTTAACACCATTGCAACTTGCACAGGGGCTTGCTCATACCAATGTATAAGCTCCCTATAATCAATGTTCAGAAAGGTATCACCGTTCAGCACCAATACTGGGTCATCACCTTCTTGACGCAATGCGTGAACGATCGCTCCACCCGTCCCCAATGGTTCAGTTTCCGCGGAATAACTTACAGTAGCATTATGATAAGTGTGCCCAAAATGGCCCATGATGAGATCGGCTCGATATCCGACCGAAAGAATGATCTCGCATATTCCTCCACCTATCAGATGGTCAAGAACATATTCCAGAAAAGGCCGGCCAGCGATAGGAGCCATAGGTTTAGGCACGTCAGGCACCCGTTCTTGCAAACGAGTCCCGAAACCGCCAGCAAGCACGATAGCTTTCACAGGGGACGGGTGAATAACCGTTCTTCCACCAGCCCACAAAGAATATGACCAAGCACCAGATGCCCTTCCTGTATTTTGGGCGTGTCGTCAGAGGGGATTTCCAGCAAATAGTCACACAACTCATGCATTGGCCCCCCCCGATTGCCGGTTAA
>JAKDLC010000167.1 GCA_030453055.1 Nitrosospira sp. | reverse complement strand
TATTTTACTCTCATTTTCAGGGTTGATGCCGCTACGGGTGGAGCAAAAAGTCATTACGGGTCATGGCCGAGTTAAAAAAATGAATGAACAGGTGAAAAATAAACCGAGAAAATGTGCGTCAACCGCCGGCTCCAGGATTCCGTCGTGCAACATGCGACCTTACCTGCTTATCAGTAAATTTTACACCGGATGTTCTCGCCTCCCGTAAATAAGCCGCTACGTCACAGATACAGCGGCCGGTGATAAGGTTCTGGAATGATTGGCATGAATCATGCTTATTAAAAAGATAGGCAATAAAGGCCGGTTCCGGTAAGCTGTCGCTACCCGATTGCCGAACCATTTTTTCATTTCTCATTAAATAGTTTTTAACAGATGACAGGCTCTTCCGGTATTTTTGATGACGGCATCCCGATTGTGGCTGATAGGCAAAACAATGTCGATCTGCATTATGATGCACTCACCGGTCTTCCCAACCGGGCATTATTTTATGAGTCGCTCCGAAAGATTATCAAGCAGGCCGAAATCAATCAGCGGATTATTTCGGTTCTATTTCTTGATATCGATAACTTCAGAAAAATTAATGAAACCCTGGGGCATGCGCTGGGAGACGAGTTGTTGCGCCAGTTCAGCCTGCGCTTGCTGGAGTGTCTGCGCATCAGGGACATGACGGCGCGCCTGGGTGGGGATGACTTTGCGTGCATTCTGGTCACCCCTGACGGTTCCGGGGATGCCGGAGTCGTCGCCAGCAAGATCAGGGAAGCATTACGCCAACCCTTCGAGTTACAGGGGCGCCCAATCAGTGTAACGGCAAGCATCGGAATCAGTGTTTATCCTACAGATTCGCTTGATGCCGATACGCTGGTTAAAAACGGCGACACCGCCATGCATCGGTCGAAAAAGGCGGGCAGGGATACGTATCGCTTCTTTACATCAGAAATGAATGCGCGAGCGATCAAAAGGCTGGATCAGGAAAATGCCTTGCGGAAGGCGCTCGATCGGAATGAATTTGTTTTGCATTATCAGCCAAAAATGGAGCTTTCCGGGGGGCGAATCACAGGGGTGGAAGCCTTGATAAGATGGAATCGCCCCGGACATGGATCCATCGCGCCTCTGGAATTCATATCCAGTCTGGAACAAACCGGGTTGATCAACCGGGTGGGGGCATGGGTCATCGATAGTGCATGTCGGCAGATCGCCGCGTGGAGGGATTCGGGAATAGGGGAGATTCCCATATCGGTCAATGTGTCCGGAAGGCAATTTTCGCAGAGCACCCTCAATGGCGATGTTATCCGCGCCATTCAGGAGAACGATGTCGATCCGGAGATGCTTGAATTTGAATTGCAGACCGAAAGGGCTCTGAGAGAAAACAGCATCGATTATGATTTGCTGGAATTGGAGTTGACCGAAAGTTCGCTGACGGCGCACGCAAATAAAACAATCAGCATCCTCAGGAGGCTGAAAGTACTGGGAATTCAAATTTCGATCGACGACTTCGGGACCGGCTATTCGAGTCTCGTCTATCTGAAGCGGTTTCCTGTCGATGTTCTGAAAATAGATCGTTCCTTTATCATGAACGTTACGACAAATCCCGCGGACGCCGCAATTACAACCGCAATTATTGACATGGCGCATAGCCTTGACGTCAAAGTGGTCGCCGAGGGGGTGGAAACCGTTGAACAGTTCGATTTCCTGCGCATGCGAGGTTGCGACGAAATCCAGGGTTACTACCTTGCTAAGCCGCTTCCCGCAAATGAGATATCCGAATTACTTTTGGGCGGTATCAAACTTCCCAAGCCGGCGCAATCTCCCCTTGTGTAACGAACGGCATAATTTCCCTGGGGGAGCTTACATGTCAGTTATCCGGTCATGCGCTTCGCCTGTTTAGGCAGCGGTTCACAGGGAAACGGGCTTGTGGTCGAGGTGGCGGACACCCGGTTGCTACTGGACTGCGGGTTTACGCTGAAAGAAACCATTGCCCGTCTTTCCCGGCTCGGACTCGATCCCGGCATGATAGACGGAATCGTCGTCACGCACGAGCATGACGACCATATCGGCGGTGTAGCGCGGTTTGCGCGCAAATTCGATATTCCCGTATGGCTGACGCACGGGACGATGCGTGAGGTCAAGAAGACGTTTGCATTCCTGCCGCCGATCAACATCATAGATAGCCATCAGCGTTTTTCCATTGGCGATATCGAGATAGAGCCTTATCCGGTTCCGCACGACGCCCGGGAACCGGTCCAATTTGTGTTCGGCGATGGCGTATTCCGGCTCGGCGTATTGACCGACACCGGGTGCTCCACCCCTCACATCGAGGCGGTCTTGAGCCACTGCCATGCGCTGGTGCTGGAATGTAATCATGATGCCCAAATGCTCGCGAACAGCGACTACCCGCGTAGCCTCAAGCAACGCGTCGGCGGCCGTTTTGGGCACCTGGAGAACGGCGCTTCCGCGAGGCTCCTGTCAAGTCTCGATTGCAGTCGCCTGCAGCACGTTATTGCGGCTCATTTGAGTCAGAAGAATAATACCCCGTTGCTTGCGCAAACCATGCTGAGCAGCGCTTTGAACTGCGAGCCGGATTGGATCGGTGTGGCCGGCCAGGGCGATGGTTTCGGATGGCGCCAATTGATCCGCTATTGATTCCAAGCTAACCCAACTTTCGCTATTCGCCCCCCAAGCCACTGTTTTCCATTGATTTTTGAGATAGCTGCCAATTCCTCCGCATCAGCGCTTCTGCCTCGCTTTGATTTCGGCTCGAATCCGCTCGATCTCACGTTGCCTGGCCTCGCGGGTGCCCCATTTTGGCGCCTCTCCCGTTCGTGGCTTTCGCGCCGCCTCCTGCTCAGCCCTCCACCGCTCGAATGCCGCATGCCGTTCGGCCTCTCGTTGCTTGCGTTCATAGTCGGCTGCCTGCTCGCGCGCGACTGCGCGCTCGGCGGCAATCGGCACTGTGCGACCGGGTAGCCCCGATAGCGCCAGATATTCATCGATGCGGTTCCAGACAAAATCCCAGGCGAACTCGCTGATGAAGGGCAGATTGAGCGCCTGATAGACAGGCACCCAGGTTTCCTCCTCCCCCTGCCGACGGCGCACCGAGAGCGTCGGGTTGAACTGGTACCAGCCCTGCTCCATCCGTTTGAAGAGATCGCGGTTGTAGGGGTACTTCCGCGTCACCTCGTTTCTTGCGAGCACACCGGAGAGATGCTGCCGCCTGTTGCGTTCCGGCCGCACCACGTTGGCTGGCAGGTGCTGCCAGGCGTCCAGGATCGCCTGCGTTTCGAACGCTCCGGAAGGTCGCCGCTGGCGATGCGTGAAGCGCGATTTGAACAGCACCCACAAGGTCTGAAAAAGGAAGTATTCGGATAGATGCCGGTCGATGCGCACCAGTCGCTCGCCGGTGTTCACATCGACACTTGCCGGGGCCAGGATTTCATAGAGGGCAGCAAACGGACCCTTTGCGAATTTCGGGTCATGAAACGCCTCCAGCATCGCCCAGTGGAGCGCATTGCGGCCATAGTGGTCGGTAGTTTCCCGGTTTGCGCCACGTTGTATCAGGGCTTCGGCCAAAGGTACATTGCCGGCTGACGCGGCCGCCATGAGCGGCGTCTGATTCATCGGCAGGCGGTGTTCGATGCCATGCCGGTCGCACTGCCGCAAAATCTCCTTGAAATTGCCGGCGAAATAATTGACGAAGCTTTTACGCCCCAGGCTCGCACGCTGCATTGAAAAGCTCTTCGCACCGGTGAAACCGGTCTCCTGCTCGAGCCAGGCGGCGAGTACCGGCTCGTCGTAGCAGGCGGCAATCTCGTAGAGCTGTTGCTTGGGCTTGCCGCCCGGCGCCCGTTCGCGGAATACCTTGATGAGCAATTCCTGCACCCTTGCTGCGTCGAACACCGGCCACGGTGGCGGGGTCTGCTTCAGGATGCTGCGCCGGATGGCATCGGCCTGTTCCTGCTTGCCCTGCAATTCGAGCTTTCGGGCCTCTTTCTGCCAGTCTTCCACCGTTGCCTGCTTGGCCTCGATCTTGACCGGCTCTTCTCCCGCAACGTCGAGCAGGTTGAAGAGGGGATGACCCGTGTCGGATTCAATGAGATACAAATTTTTCACCGCCCGTGTAAGCGCCACGTACAACGCATTGACGAAGAATTTGTAGACTTCGAGCGACTTGTCGCTCTTGTCCCTGGCGCGGCGGTACGCCAGCGCATCGGTGGCTAAATCGCGCTTATCCACGCCCTCCACAATATCGGCAAACTCGGCTCGATGGTCGGAGACGAAGCGGTAGAGCACGATGCTATCGTATTCCAGCCCCTTGGCTTCGTGGATGGAAAAAAGCAATGGCGTGGAAAAATGCTTCTTTGCTTCGATCTTGTCCTCGTCTCGCATCACCAGCACAGCGAATTGTGTCGATTGGCGAATCTTCTGGTCCAGATCACGCTTGACATTGTCCTTGTCCGGCAGCAGGGCCACCTGCCCCGCCTCGCCACCCACCGCGTCGACCAGGAAGTTGCTTTCCCGATCGATGGAGCCGAAGCGCCTGTGCTTGATCTTGAGCAGGGTATTGGCGACGCGCGTCGCCTCGCGGCCATTGCGGAAATTGGCGGTGAGTACACGCAATTCCTGCCGTTCGGCAAGCTGCGGGTCACGCCAGAACAGGCTCTTTACCCGGCTCCAGGCGAAGAAATTGGGATGGACGATCTGATTCGAATCGCCACACAGCAGAAAGTGGACTGGTTTTTTCAACGTCTTGAGCACAAGCGCCAGTTGCACCGCGGTAAGGTCCTGAACCTCATCGACAATGATGAAATCGTAACGCGGCGCTGCCAGCATCTGCCAATCCTGCGCGACGAGGTTGACGTCGTAGAGCCTGGCCTCGGCCAGCCAAATCCGGTATTTCTCATAAAGATCGTAGACCCGGTCGCGCTCGCTTTCCGGGAAGATGCATTGGCGCACACCCAGAGTACGGTAGTCCTCCCGGGTGAGCAGGCCATCCGCCCCTGCAGAGATTACGCCACGAATCTCCTCGAAAGACTGGTGACCGTCGATGTCGCGAAAAGCCTGGCGCATGCGGCCGAACCATTGGGCGAAGTCGCGCCAGCCGGCCTCCCGCCCTGCAGGTACGCGGATCGACTCGATGAATTCGCGGTAGGACAGAAACACCGCGTCTTGGCCGGCATGCTCAAAACCGTTGGCGTAATACAGATCGCGGGCGTTGTTGGCGAGATAAGCGGAGTGGGTGACGTATAGTATCTCGCCCTCGGCGTGCTTGAGCTTTTCCAGAGTCAGGGCGGTCTTGCCGCTGCCGGCGGAACCGACAACGATGAGTGGCGGCGGCAGATGATAGACGGCTTGCTGTGCGTCATCGAAAGAAATTGGTTT
>JAKDLC010000166.1 GCA_030453055.1 Nitrosospira sp. | reverse complement strand
CAGCCATTGGCCATCGCGCTTTATCATCGGCCTGGTGAGACGCTCTTCCGAGTTCAGTCCCTCATAGGAGAAACGGTCCTTATCCGACAACCAACACTCGTTGATTTCTTCATTCTCGCGCGGCAATACACGCATGACGCGATTTTGTTTTACCTGGACCACCAGATTGGAACCGAGACCGCAATGCGGGCTCACGGATTTCCTGCGCGACAGTTCCCAAGTGCGGGCCGAATAGCGGAACGGCTTGCTGACGAGCGCGCCCACCGGACAAAGATCGATCATATTGCCGGACAGCTCCGAGTCCACCGTACTGCCGACAAACGTCAGGATTTCAACATGTTCGCCGCGACCCGCCAGCCCCAACTCCATGATACCGGCGATTTCCTGTCCGAAGCGTACGCAACGGGTGCAATGGATACAGCGAGTCATGTCGGTAGAAATCAACGGACCCAAATTCTTGTTCACGACTACCCGCTTGGCTTCCGTATAACGCGATGCGCTCGCTCCATAGCCCACCGCCAGGTCCTGCAGTTGGCACTCACCGCCCTGGTCGCAAATGGGGCAATCCAGCGGATGATTAATGAGCAGGAATTCCATCTGACCTTTTTGCGACGTGATCGCCTGTCCGGAGTGGGTGAATACCTTCATGCCTTCCATGGCGGGCGTAGCGCAGGCGGGCAAGGGTTTGGGCGCTTTCTCCACCTGCACCAGACACATGCGGCAATTGGCGGCAATGGAGAGTTTCTTGTGGTAGCAGAAATACGGAATGTAGATACCCAGCTGGTTGGCGCCATCCATGACGGTGGCGTTCTTGGGCACGACTACCTGCTTGCCGTCGATTTCGAAAGTGATCATTGCGGAGCCATCACGAGTATGCGCGCGAGTATACGCAAATAAGGGAAGAACCAATTGTTTTCATTCATGCTATCCGTGTTGTCAGACCAGACATCTCTTGTGTTCGATGTGGTACTCAAACTCGTCACGAAAATGCAGAATCATGGCGCGTACCGGCATGGCCGCCGCGTCACCCAGCGCGCAGATGGTACGCCCCTGAATATTGTCGGCGACATTGTTGAGCAGATCCAGGTCTTCCATCCGCCCCGTCCCGGTTTCGATACGGTGTATCACACGATAAAGCCAGCCGGTGCCTTCTCGGCACGGCGTGCATTGACCACAGGATTCCTCAAAATAGAAATATGACAATCGCTCCAACGCTTTCACCATACAGGTGGTGTCGTCCATAATGATGACCGCGCCGGAACCCAGCATGGAACCGGCCTTGGCGATGGAATCATAATCCATGTCGGTCTGCATCATGATATCACCGGGCAGCACCGGCATGGATGAGCCGCCGGGAATGCATCCTTTCAGTTTTCGCCCGCCGCGCATGCCGCCTGCCATTTCCAGCAGTTTTGCGAACGGCGTGCCTAGCGGTATCTCGTAATTGCCGGGTTTGTTGACATGGCCGGAAACGGAGAAAAGTTTGGTGCCGCCGTTATTGGGTTTACCGAGCTGCAGAAACTTCTCGCCGCCATTACGAATGATCCAGGGCACGGAAGCAAATGTCTCGGTATTGTTAATGGTGGTAGGCTTGCCATAGAGACCGAAACTCGCCGGGAAGGGGGGTTTGAAGCGCGGCTGGCCTTTCTTGCCTTCCAGCGATTCCAGCAGCGCGGTTTCCTCACCACAGATATAGGCGCCATAGCCATGGTGATTATAAAGCTGGAAGCTGAAATCGGAACCCAGGATGTTAGTCCCGAGCAATCCCGCCTCGCGCGCTTCGTCTACCGCCTCCTCCATGCGTTCATAGGTATTCCAGATTTCGCCGTGAACGTAATTGTAGCCCGCCCTGATGCCCATTGCATAGGCGCCGATAATCATGCCCTCTATCAGGATGTGGGGATTATGATGCATGATATCGCGGTCTTTGAACGTACCCGGCTCGCCCTCATCGGAGTTGCATACCAGGTATTTATCGCCCTCGTACTGCTTGGGCATGAAACTCCATTTCAATCCGGTCGGGAAACCTGCGCCGCCGCGTCCGCGCAAGGCGGATTTTTTCACTTCCTCTATGATTTTTTCGGGCGGAATGTTCTCGCTCAGAATTTTTTTCAGCGCGACGTAACCTTCGCGCTGCTCATAGTTTCTGAGTCTCCAGTTGTCAGGATCCGATGGATCCACTCCCGTCAACAGTATTTGCACAGGCTGGGTCATTCGCCCAACTCCTCCAGTAATCGATCGATCTTGTCGTTGGACATGAAACCGCACATGCGTTTGTTATTCACCAGGAGTACAGGCGCATCACCGCAGGCCCCCATACACTCGCCTTCTTTCAACGTGAATTTTCCGTCGGCGCTGGTCTGATTGAAACCGATGCCCAGCTTTTGCTGGATATAGGCCGTGGCGTCGTTGGCGCCCGACAGAGCGCAGGGTAGGTTCGTGCAAATGGTGATTTTGCATTTGCCCAGCGGCTGCAGGTTGTACATATTGTAGAATGTCGCCACTTCATACACCGCGATCGGCGGCATTCCGAGATAATGGGCGACAAAATCCATGGTTTCATTGGTCAGCCACCCCTTCTCGTCCTGAGCGATGGCGAGCGCCGACATTACCGCCGACTGCCTTTGATCGGGGGGATACTTGGTGATCTCACGGTCAATTTTTTTTATGGACTCGGTGCTTAACATTTCATCTGGCGCTTATCTGACGCGTAATGGCGTCATCTGTCTATTTCACCAAACACGATGTCCTGCGTACCGATAATCGCCACCACATCGGCGATCATATGGCCGCGCGACATTTCATCCAGCGCGGCCAGATGGGGAAAGCCCGGTGCGCGGATTTTCAAGCGGTACGGCATATTGGCGCCGTCCGATACCAGGTAAATGCCGAATTCGCCCTTGGGATGCTCGACCGCTGCGTAGGCCTCGCCTGGCGGCACGTGGAAGCCCTCGGTAAAAAGCTTGAAATGATGAATCAGTTCTTCCATATTCTGTTTCATTTCAATACGCGCAGGCGGCGCAATCTTATGGTTATCGGTTATTACGGGACCGGGATTTTTGCGTAACCATTCGACACATTGTTTGACGATGCTATTGGACTGACGGAATTCTTCCATCCGCACCAGATAACGATCATAGCAATCGCCGTTGACGCCCACCGGTATGTCGAAATTGATTCGATCATAAACCTCATAGGGTTGTTTTTTCCGCAAATCCCATTCCACGCCGGATCCGCGCAGCATCGGGCCGGTGAAGCCCAGCGCCTTGGCGCGTTCGGGCGAGACTACGCCGATACCTACCAGACGCTGTTTCCAGATGCGATTATCGGTAAGCAGCGTTTCATACTCATCCACATAGACAGGAAAGCGGTTGGTAAAGTCTTCGATAAAGTCCAGTAGCGAACCGCTACGATTTTCGTTGAGTACCCTGGTGCTTTTTTCGTCGTGGATTTTTGATGCCTGATATTGCGGCATTGTGTCCGGCAGATCCCGATAGACTCCGCCAGGCCGATAGTAAGCAGCATGCATTCTTGCTCCCGACACCGCCTCGTAACAATCCATCAGATCCTCGCGATCGCGAAAAGCATAGAGGAATACCGTCATCGCGCCCACGTCCAGCGCATGCGCACCCAGCCATAACAGATGATTGAGTATGCGCGTGATTTCGTCAAACATCACGCGGATATATTGCGCCCTCAATGGCACCTCGAGTTGGAGCAGCTTCTCGATGGCCATTACGTAGGCATGCTCATTGGACATCATGGAGACGTAGTCCAACCGGTCCATGTATGGCAATGATTGGATATACATTTTATACTCGGCCAGTTTTTCGGTCGCGCGATGCAGCAGACCGATGTGCGGGTCCGCGCGTTGAATGACTTCGCCGTCCAGCTCCAGCACCAGGCGCAATACGCCATGCGCCGCCGGATGCTGCGGACCGAAGTTCATGGTGTAGTTGCGTATCTCAGCCATGCTTAGGGAGTCTCATTCACTATCCCCATAATGCTCTTCGCGGATCACGCGCGGCGTGATCTGGCGCGGTTCGATGCTGACCGGCTGATAAATTACCCGTTGCTGGTCGGGATCGTAGCGCATTTCAACATTACCGCTTACGGGAAAATCTTTGCGGAACGGATTGCCGATGAATCCATAGTCGGTGAGAATGCGGCGCAAATCGGGATGGCCCGTAAAAACAATGCCGTAAAGATCGAACGCCTCGCGCTCGAACCAGTTGGCGGACGGCCATACACCCATCACCGAATCCAGAACCGGAAATTCGTCATCATCGGCAAATGCCTTGACCCGCAACCTGAGGTTATGGCTGATGGAAAGCAGGTGATACACGACGGCAAAGCGCTTGCCCTGCCAGTCGTTGCCGGCGACAGACTCGGAACCATAGGTTGAATAATCCATGCCGCACAAATCGATGAGCATTTCAAAACCCAGGTCGGCATGATCGCGCAGGGTTTCCATCGCCCACAACATATCGGTAGAAGATACCACGATTGTCAATTCCCCCAATCGCTCACTGGTGCTGACAAGTTTACCGGTCAACACATTCTGGAGGCAAAGGGCGAGCGTTTCCAGACGAGAGGACGACATAGTTGTCTCAGCGGGCGATGGTATTGGTGCGATGGATCTTATTCTGTAACTGAATGATACCGTAGAGCAATGCCTCCGCCGTCGGTGGACAGCCGGGAACATAGATATCGACCGGCACGATGCGGTCACAGCCACGTACGACAGAATAGGAGTAATGATAATAACCGCCGCCGTTGGCGCAGGAACCCATGGAAATCACCCAGCGCGGCTCCGCCATCTGATCGTAAACCTTACGCAGTGCGGGCGCCATTTTATTGCACAACGTGCCGGCCACGATCATTACATCCGATTGACGCGGGCTGGGACGAAATACAATGCCAAAGCGATCGAGGTCATAGCGTGAGGCGCCTGCCTGCATCATTTCCACCGCACAGCAGGCAAGGCCGAAAGTCATCGGCCACATGGACCCGGTGCGCCCCCAGTTGATGACGTTATCCAGGCCGGTCGTGATGAAACCTTTTTCCAGAGCGTCGTTAGTGCTCATAACGTCAATCCCATTCCAGGGCGCCCTTCGTCCACTCGTAGATAAAACCAACGACGAGGATGCCAAGAAAAATCACCATGGCGACAAAACCAAATAAGCCGCTCTCATTCAAGCCCACCGCCCACGGAATCAGGAAGGCAATCACCAGAGCGAACAGACTGAACAAGATGGCAACCAGGTAATAGCGTACGTCAAACTTCATGCGCGCATCTTCGAATGCTTCGAAACCACACTCATAAGGCGAGAGCTTCTCGCTGTCAGGACGATTGGGAGCAAACATCCAGCCAAGCGCCATCG
>JAKDLC010000016.1 GCA_030453055.1 Nitrosospira sp. | reverse complement strand
GGAGCGGTCGGGCGATGCTGCGTTGCTGGCACATCACTTCAAGAATAAATTCTCTATCCAGGAGAGGCGATCCTCGCTGAATTTTAGTCAGGAGGCGCTTGCCGCTATTGAGAATCATCCCTGGCCGGGCAATGTACGAGAAATGGAGAACTGTATCAAGCGTGCCGTTATCATGGCTGATGGCCCCCTGATCAGCGCGGAGGATCTCGGACTTGGGACTTCAGCTACGTCCGCGGAACCCATTAACCTGCGTCAGGTACGGGAAAACGCGGAACGCGACGCCTTAATGAAAGCGCTGGCGAGAGTCGATGGCAATGTTGTCAAGGCGGCGGAATTGCTGGGCGTCAGCCGGCCCACCATATATGACCTAATGAACCGTCACGGGCTAAAATAGCATTTTTTCAGCAACCAGTTCATCTTTCATCACTATAGGTAGGGTTATCCCGTGGCAGATCTTGTCCATAAGCTCATTTTCAAGTCGGCTGATCGTTTCTCGGATACGGAAGCGTTGGTGTACCTGGGCAATCGAATCGGCTACGCCGCTTTGGCCGAGAAGATCGAGTCGGCCGCGAAGGCCATGCTTGCTTTAGGGCTTGATCGGGGCGAGCGCGTGGGGGTTTATCTGGAGAAGCGCGTGGAAACGATTGCTGCGCTGTTTGGCGCCACGGTCGCAGGGGGCGTTTTCGTGCCTGTCAATCCTCTTCTCAAACCAGAACAGGTGGCCTATATTCTGCGCGACTGCAATGTGCGAGTCCTGATAACGTCAGCCGACCGGTTGAAATTGCTGGCCACCGTTCTGCCACAATGCCATGACCTCCATACCGTGATGGTCGTCAACCACGTCGATGCTCCGCCGGTTATCTCCGGCCTGAATATCATAGCCTGGGACGACGCCCTTGCCGCCAGCGAACACGTGAGAGCGCATCATACTATCGACAGCGACATGGCCGCGATTCTTTACACTTCCGGGAGTACCGGCAAGCCAAAGGGCGTGGTCCTTTCCCACCGCAACCTGGTGGCGGGGGCGGCGAGCGTCGCCCAGTACCTGGAAAACGGTCCGGATGACCGGATTCTGTCGGTGCTGCCGCTGAGTTTTGATTACGGACTCAGTCAACTCACCACGGCCTTTCATGCCGGGGCTACGAGTGTCCTGATGAACTATCTGCTGCCGCGGGATATTGTCGATACCGTTGACAAGGAAAGCATCACGGGTCTTGCGGCGGTGCCCCCCCTGTGGATTCAACTGGCTCAGCTGAAATGGCCAAGGGATGTTTCATTGCGCTATATTACAAATTCAGGCGGGGCAATGCCGCGAGCGACGCTTGATTTGTTGCGCAGCATATTTCCCGATTCCAAGGTATTTCTCATGTATGGCCTCACCGAGGCATTCCGCTCGACCTTTCTGCCGCCGGAGCAAGTGGATGACCGTCCCGATTCCATAGGTAAGGCGATCCCCAATGCCGAAGTGCTGGTGCTACGCGAAGATGGCTCGCTCTGTGCAGCGGGCGAGCCGGGAGAGTTGGTGCATCGCGGCGCGCTGGTTTCCATGGGATACTGGAATGACCGGGAAAAAACCGCGGAGCGTTTCAGACCTGTCCCTTCCCGTCAATCCGGACTGACCATTCCGGAAGTGGCGGTGTGGTCGGGAGATACGGTGCGCATGGATGAAGAAGGCTTCCTGTATTTCATCGGCCGTCGCGACGAAATGATCAAGACGTCGGGTTATCGCGTCAGTCCCACCGAAGTCGAAGAAGTGATTTATGCCACGGCGCTCGTCGGAGAAGCCGCCGCCCTCGGGATACCTCATCCCGTGCTGGGTCAGGCCATCGTCGTGATCGTAACGCCGCGAGAAGGCGCGAAGGTTGACCACGATGCATTGCTGGCGGCCTGCAAGCTCCATCTTCCGGCTTTCATGCTGCCCAGCCGGATCGAGTCCAGGGAGGGCAATTTGCCGCGCAATCCCAACGGCAAGATCGATCGCAAACTCCTTGCCCAAGAATTGCAAAACACCTTCCCGGCAGCCGCGCATGAGTAATAACCGTCCCAAGCATGCCCCCGTGATTCAGTTTCCCGTTCGCGACAACTGCCTCCAGATCGGCGGCATGTCCCTCATGCGGTTGGCGCAACGGGTAGGCAGAACACCGTTCTACGCTTATGACCGGCAGCGGATTACCGAGCGGGTCGCTTCTCTGCGGCAGCACCTGCCAACTGAAGTTCACCTTCACTATGCCATGAAAGCGAATCCCATGCCTGCCATCGTGCAACATATGGCCTGCCTGGTGGATGGCATCGATGTGGCGTCGGGGGGCGAGATGAGGATTGCCCTTGACACGCCAATGTCTCCCGGAATGGTTAGCTTTGCGGGGCCGGGAAAAGGTGATGACGAACTCTCCTGCGCGATCGCCGCGGGCATCGTTTTGAACATGGAATCCGAACACGAAATGGAGCGTATCGCCCGTCTGGGTGCTCACCTTGGCATCCGTCCGCATGTGGCGGTTCGCGTCAACCCGGATTTCGAACTTAAATCCTCCGGGATGAAAATGGGCGGAGGACCCAAGCAATTCGGGGTGGATGCGGAGCGCGTCCCTGCCATGCTTGACCGGATCGGTAAACTTGGACTCGATTTCGAAGGATTTCACATCTTCAGTGGTTCGCAAAACCTGAAGGTGGCGGCCATCCAGGAATCCCATGAAAAAACGCTGCGGCTTGGCGTCTCTCTTGCCCAGTATGCGCCGGCCGGCGTGCGCCTGCTGAATATTGGCGGTGGTTTTGGCATTCCTTATTTTCCGGGCGACGAGCCGTTGGATCTGGCGGCAGTGGGTGAAAACTTACGGCGCCTGATGCCTGAAGTAAAACGACAACTTCCCGAGACACGTGTGGTAATCGAACTTGGACGGTATCTGGTAGCCGAGGCGGGTATCTATGTATGTCGAGTGCTGGAGCGTAAGAAGTCGAGAGGACAAGTATTCCTGGTGACGGACGGCGGCCTGCATCATCACCTCGCCGCCTCCGGAAATTTCGGTCAGGTGATCCGTAAAAATTATCCTGTCGTTGTCGGCAACAAGCTGGATGGCAACGAAAGGGAAATCGTCTCGGTAGTGGGCCCGCTCTGCACACCCCTGGATTTATTGGCGGATCAGATGGAAATGACCAAGGCCGAGGCGGGAGACTTGATTGTTGTCTTTCAGTCCGGCGCTTACGGCTTGACCGCGAGCCCGACGGCGTTTCTCAGCCATCCCGCACCCGTTGAAGTGCTGGTTTAGTCAATGAGTCTATCGTGCGCACCATGGGCGCCAGCCAAGGACCAAATGTCATCAGCGGAAAATAAGGAAGGGTAATGTTCAGCAAAATCCAGGAGCTATTTTGAGCGGGTTATGCGGTTGGATAGGCCACGGCGCCAGCGTCACTGAAAATTTGCAACTTGTCCAACGAATGGCGGTACCGCTGGCCCGTTTTGACGGCGGCGGCGTTCAGGCATTGGCGGGCGGCAGGAGCGCCCTGGCGGTTGCCGCAAATGGCGATAGCGTGCACCTTTATCAAAGGGAAGGGCTCCTCGTGGCATTATGGGGGCGGCCCGGCTTTGGCGAGCCCCACCTGACTCAGCTTGCGCGCGCCGAAGGGATGGCGAAAGCGCTGGCGGACCATTGGCGGGAAAAAGGAGAGAAAGCCATCGCGAGTCTGACCGGAGCATTTTCCCTTTGCATTCTGCACGAAGAGGCCGATGAAGCCATTTTGGCGATAGATCGTATGGGCATTCATCCGCTTTCCTTCCAGATATCAGGAGGAGGCCTGATTTTCGGCTCATCTGCCGATGCCATAATTTTGCACTCCCGGATAAAACCCGAGGTTGCCCCGCAGAGCTTATACAACTATGTCTATTTTCACATGGTGCCCGGTCCCGATACGATTTATCAGGGACAGAAACGTCTTCTGCCCGGTGAGTATTTGACCTATCGGAAGGGGCGCCTGGAGACTCGTAAATACTGGAAAATGCGATTCCTGGAACACGAAAAGCGTCCTTTTCAGGAACTCAAGCAGGATTTTCTGGGGGTATTGCGTTCAAGCATGCGGGAGGCGATCGCAGGTGAGGAAACTGGAGCTTTTCTCAGCGGCGGAACCGATAGTTCAACGATCGCGGGATTATTGGGAGAAGTAAGTGGCCGGCCGGCCCATACTTACTCCATCGGTTTCGATGCCTCGGGTTATGATGAGATGGAATATGCGCGCATTGCGGCGAGGCATTTTTCGACCCGGCATCACGAGTACTATGTCACCCCCGATGACATCGTAGCCGCCATTCCTCAGGTTGCGGCGGTTTTCGATCAGCCTTTTGGTAACGCTTCCGCCATCCCTGCTTTCTATTGCGCGCGCATGGCTAAAGAGGACGGCCTGTGCAGGATGCTGGGCGGTGATGGGGGCGACGAGCTATTCGGCGGCAACGTGCGCTATGCCAAGCAACATCTTTTCTCCCTGTATGAACATATGCCTTCCGTGGCGCGTAAAGGAATTATCGAGCCGTTGGTTTTTGGCATTCCTGGCGGAGCTTCCCTGCCCCTTGTGAGAAAGGCCCGCAGTTATATCGAACAGGCGTCGATCGCGATGCCGGCGCGTACGGAAACCTATAATCTGCTGGAGCGTTATGGTCCCGGAGAGGTTTTTACCAGGGAGTTCCTGGCTACGGTCAATGCGGAGTATCCCGCTGTCCTTTTGAACGAAATATATCATGAGTCCGATGCCGACAGCCTGATCAACCGTATGCTTGCATTCGATCGTAAATTCACGCTCGCCGACAACGATTTGCCCAAAGTAGCGAAAGCCTGCGAATTGGCAAGGATGGACGTGGCTTTCCCGCTTATCAGCGATGAGATCGTGGCGTTTTCTTTGCGACTTGAACCCCAACTCAAGCTCAAGGGCACAAAATTACGTTATTTTTTTAAGGAAGCGCTGCGAGGATTTCTGCCGGAAGAGATAATCGCCAAGCAAAAACACGGCTTCGGCCTGCCTTTCGGCGTATGGCTTCAGCATCACAAACCATTACAGACCTTGGCTTCGGATAGTCTAAGCGATCTTAGGTCGCGAAATATCATACGCGCTGATTTCATTGACGCGCTGCTTGGGCGCCATCTGGATGAGCATGCGGGTTACCACGGCACGATGGTGTGGGTGCTGATGATGCTGGAGCAGTGGTACAGGCAGCGGCGGTATTAGGTGCTAGCCCGGATGAAAGAACGGATGCAATGATGAACCGCAAAATTTTCAAGACGGTGAAGAGGTTCACTGTCACTGTTGGCCGAGCGACATAGCCCCATGGCCACTGTCGTCAAAACTCGCCCTGCCCTTCAGGCATCGCTCCCTGGCATGTGCCCGGTTGAGGGCGCGCTTGAAAGCCTGGCTTCCGCAGGGATCGAAGAACGAGGCGCCATCTTCACGCGACGCGAGGTCGTCGATTTCATTCTCGATCTTGTCGGATACACGCCCGACAAGGCGCTCCATAAACAGGCGCTGCTGGAGCCTTCGTTTGGCGAGGGCGACTTCCTGCTAATGGCAATCGAGCGGATGATTGCCGCTTGGCGGCATCATGCTCCCGTTATGCCTGCCGCGGACCTCGCACAGTGCATCTGCGCCGTTGAATTGCATCAATCCTCCTACACCACGACGCGCGCAAAGGTTGTCGCGACATTGCGGCGCGCTGGCATTGCTGCCGGCACAGCCGAGGCGCTCGCAAACGCCTGGCTCAGACAAGGCGACTTCCTGCTTACCGATCTGCCGACCCGCTTTTCGTATGCCGTCGGGAACCCGCCGTATGTCCGTCAGGAACTGATCCCCGACGCTCTGCTCGCTGAATACCGGGCACGCTACCGGACTATGTTCGATCGCGCCGACATCTACATTCCATTCATTGAGCGCTCGCTTGGCCTGTTGGCTCAAGGCGGCGCGCTCAGCTTCATTTGCGCCGACCGTTGGATGAAGAACCGCTACGGCGGCCCGCTGCGGCGGATGGTCGCCGACAGTTATCGGCTCAAAGTCTACGTGGATATGGTCGACACGCCAGCCTTTCACTCGGACGTGATCGCGTATCCGGCGATCACCGTTATCACGCGAGAGAAGCCGGGGTCGACGCGCATCGCGCACCGGCCGGAGATCAGCGCCAAAACGCTCGGGGCGCTCGCAGCCGACCTCACCGCGGAAAAGCTTCCTCCAAGGCAATTCGCTGTCAAAGAAATCGCCGGCGTCGCCGAGGGCGACCGCCCCTGGATTCTGGAATCCTCCGACCAGGTCGCGTTGGTCCGTCGCCTGGAGCGGGACTTCCCCGTCATCGAGGACGCGGGCTGCAAGGTTGGAATTGGCGTCGCTACCGGCGCGGACGATGCCTTCATCGGCCTCTTCGATACGCTCGATGTCGAAGATGACCGCAAGCTCCCGCTGGTAACGACAAGGGATATTCTCACCGGCAGCGTCCAGTGGCGCGGTTATGGGATCGTCAATCCGTTTGCCGATCAGGGCGGCCTTGTCGATCTTGCGCGATATCCGCGCCTTCGCCTGTATTTGGAAGCGCGCAAGGGTGAGATCGCCGGACGGCACGTCGCGAAGAAAGCACCGGCAAACTGGTATCGCACGATCGACCGGATTTACCCGGCGCTCGCCGCGAAGCCGAAGCTGCTAATCCCTGATATCAAGGGCGAAACCAATATCGTCTACGAAGGCGGGCAGCTCTACCCGCACCATAATCTCTATTACATCGTATCAGACGAGTGGGATCTGCACGCGCTCCAGGCGGTGCTGCTTTCCGGCATCGCCCGCCTGTTCGTCGCAACGTATTCGACGCGGATGCGCGGTGGCTATCTGCGCTTTCAGGCGCAGTATCTCCGCCGCATCCGCTTGCCGCGATGGTGCAAAGTCTCCACAGAAATCCAGCCGGCACTTATTGCTGCCGCCGCCGCCAAAGACGTCGCGGCCTGCAATGACGCGGTGTTTCGTCTCTATGGACTTTCTGCGGACGAGCGCGCGGCGCTCGGTGGAAACGGGGTATAACGTGAAAGCGGGGCACAGTGGCGATCGACCTGGTTGATTACGAGCGCAAGGCGCGCGAAGCCGTACAAGCGTTTTGGGGAAACAGAGAAAAGGCGAGGCAGAAACAGATCGAGGCTGGGGCCATCGATCAGGGCGAGCGTGCCGGCGTCACTGCCGGCAAGAACATGGATGGCTTCGTTGTCCTCGTGAAAGACATTGTTCGCGCCAACGGGCTCGACCACGCGTGCATCCACCTCAACCGCAGCGTCGTCACCCTACCGGGCTATTTTCGCCCGACGAAGCTCTGGGACACGCTGGTGGTGAATGAGGGCCGGCTGATTGCCGCGCTTGAATTCAAGAGTCAGGTCGGCCCGTCATTCGGCAACAATTTCAACAACCGAACGGAAGAAGCGATCGGCACCGCTCACGACCTTTGGGTTGCTTATCGCGAGGGTGCTCTCGGAAAACACCCGCGCCCATTCGTCGGGTGGATGATGATGGCGGAAGACGCGCCTGAATCGCGTCGGCCAATCTCAGACCGCTCTCCGCACTTTCCTGTGTTCAAGGAGTTTCAGGGCGCATCGTACCTGGCCCGCTATAATCTGTTGTGCCAGCGGCTGATGCAGGAGCAGCTTTATTCCGCCGCGTCGATCATTGCTTCTTCCCGGACGGCGGTAGCTGACGGTGCTTATCTGGAACTGGACGAGATGACCGGGCTCAAGACTTTTGTCACAGGCCTGGCCGGGCATGTCGCGACGGAGGCAGCAAGGTAACCAGCATGCGCCTGACAGCCTGTCGCGGTCGGGCGGAGACAGCGCCCGAATCGGCTAAAAAACTGGAGATTTGCGGCCTCGTAACGCGATGCGCGTATCAGCGGAAACAGCGGCGTCATGAATACGTTTTGACCTAAAAAGGGAAATATCTGAGACCAGTATTGGACGCCATGCGCAGATGGGGGCGGGAGCACTGTCCGGGTACAATGGTATTTTCCATCTTGCCGCCGTGCTATAAATTTCCGCATTCCGGACCGATGCTAACATGATGTATTTACCGCTATCTCACAGGCAAGCGTAAGGGAGCGTATAGTTTTGGTTTTGATGACATCGGATGTGTGGCCAGGATGGAAGCCTCATGAGCAATGTGTGCTCTCGATCAAACCGTTTTCATGCGCGATGCCCTTCAAAAGGTAGCCGTCGTGTCTGAGGCCGCGCTGGTATTGGTATGCAAGCGACCGGCATCGGGTATCGGCAAGCAGCGGCTGGCTGCAAGCTTGGGTCCGGAGGTGGCGAACCGCGTCGCCGAGGCGTTGCTCGCCTGTGCGCTGGAAGACGCACGCGATTGGCCCGGCCCAGTGGTAATCGCTCCGGCGCATACCGCGGATTATGCCTGGGCCGACGCTCTCCTGCCGCGATTGCAACCGAAAGCACGCATTCAGCCGCAAGCAGCCGGCAATCTGGGACAACGGCTGAACGTGCTGGATTATGAGCTGCGCGGTGCGGGCATGGAACAACTGGTTTACATCGGTAGCGATGCGCCCGCACTCGCGGCAGCCGACTACGCCGCGGTTAACGATGCCTTGTTGCGCTATGATACGGTATTGATGCCGGCGGAGGATGGCGGTGTGGTGACGATGGCGAGCCGCCGCCGCTGGCCAATGTTGAGCGGCTTGCCGTGGAGTACTGCTTACCTGGGTGTGGCGCTGGCCGATTGTTGCCGGGCGGCGGGACAATCCGTCGCTACGCTGGCGCATGGTTTCGACGTGGACGAACAGGACGATCTCCTTCGATTACGCACGGCGCTGAGAACGGATCGCCGCCCGGCGCGACGCGCCTTGCACGCGCTGGCTTGCGGCCTTATTCAGCTAACGGAAGCGGATAATGTCTGATTTTAGTGTAATCATCCCTTGCTATCATGACGATGAAAAGTTGGCGAGTCTGCTCAGTCAATTGCAGAACGTGCCGCATCGGCCGATGGAAGTCGTGGTAGTGGACGGCGCGAACGATCCGGCATGCCGCCAGGTGTCCCGTCGATATGGCGCTCGCTGGCTCGCCGGCGAGCCTTGCCGGGGACGGCAATTGCTGGCGGGGGCGGCGTTGGCGCAAGGTGACGTCCTATGGTTTCTGCATGCCGATTCCCGTCTGCCGCCCGATCCGATGAAGGCAATGCGGCTCGCTATCGCGCAAGGCGCGGTAGGCGGCTATTTCCGTTTTCGTTTTGATGGCCCGCGCGCCTGGCCGGCATTGCTGCTGGAGCCGGCCATCGCATTCCGTTGCCGGTTTGGCGTTCCCTATGGCGACCAGGGACTGTTCATGACGCGTCAGGTTTATGTCGAGACGGGAGGCCATTCACCCTGGCCCTTGTTCGAGGAAGTATCGCTGGTGCGTGAATTGCGTCGCCTGGGGCGTTTTCTGGCTTTACGCGAGCCGCTTTTCGTCGATCCGCGTCGCTGGCATCGGGATGGCTGGTGGCGGCGCACCTGGATGAACCGCAATCTGGCGCTGGCTTTTGCACGCGGCGTCACCCCCGGCGAACTGGCGGTTCGCTACCGCTCTCCAGCCAACTAACTCCAATCAGGAGACAATACCATGCATGACACTGTCCAACGATACTACGGCGACACACTGAGCAGCTCACTCGATCTTCAGACCAACGCCTGCAAGACCGATGCCGGCTTGCCTGACTATGTGAAACCGATACTGGCGCAGCTACATGATGAGGTGCTGAGCCGCTACTACGGTTGCGGACTGGTGCTGCCGGAATTGCTGGAGGGCCTGACCGTGCTTGATCTCGGCTGTGGCGCCGGCCGCGACGTCTACGTGTTATCCAGGCTGGTGGGGGAACATGGCAGGGTAATCGGAATAGATATGACCGAAGAGCAACTGGCGGTCGCACGCCGGCACGAGGAGCATCACCGCCAAGCGTTTGGCCATGCGACCGGCAATGTGCGTTTCTTGCATGGCTATATCGAGCGCCTGCACGAACTCGAACTGGCCGATGCCAGTATCGATGTGATCGTGTCCAATTGCGTGCTCAACCTCGCCCCCGACAAGGCGGCGGTGCTGCGCGAAGCCTGGCGTGTTCTCAAGCCGGGCGGCGAGCTGTATTTTTCCGATGTCTATACGGACAGGCGCGTACCGGCAGCGCTCACCGGCGATTCTGTGCTATATGGCGAATGCCTGAGTGGAGCGCTGTACTGGAACGATTTCCTCCATCTGTCCCGTGAACAGGGTTTTGCCGATCCGCGCCTGATCGAGGACCGCAAAATCGCCATTGGCAGCGCGGAGCTGGCGGTTCGTACCGGGAATATCCGTTTTTACTCCGCCACCTACCGATTATTCAAGCTGGACGATCTGGAACCCGCCTGCGAGGACTATGGTCAGGCCGTGGTTTATCGCGGCACGATACCGCATCATCCTCACCTGTTCGTACTCGACAAACATCACCGCATCGAAACCGGCAGGCATTTCCCCGTGTGCGGCAACACCTGGCGCATGCTGCACGACACCCGGCTCGCCACGCATTTCGACTTTTATGGCGACTTTGACCGGCACTACGGTATTTTTGCCGGTTGCGGTATGGCGCTACCCTATGACGATACCGCAAACGACACAGCAAGCGACCGGACGGGTGGCTGCTGTTAGTGTAGTGAGTCAGAGATATCGCTACTTAAAAATGACTGGATTGCTGCCATACTGCGTTGCTCGTCGTTGCATATGAATAACTATGCGCCTCCTCGCGCCTTGTCTGACAACAATCTAGTCATTTTTAACATTCCTCCCCCGGTTTATCATTTGAATCGGTTATGTAACGATATCTCTGACTCACTACACTAGCCAGGAATCGGCATGAAGGTCATTCCCATCAGCGTTCAACGCTCCGGCCATTTCGAACACCGGCGCGGCATACCGCGCGATGAATCGCGCGGCTTTATCCAACCCCATGCATTGGATGAGTTGTGGTTTCACACCGGCACGGCCTGTAATCTCGCTTGTCCTTTCTGTCTCGAAGGCTCGAAACCCGGAGATGATCGCCTGCAAAGATTGCGATTTGACGATGCCAAACCGTTTATTAACGAAGCGCTCGATCTCGGCGTCAAACAGTTTTCCTTTACCGGTGGGGAGCCTTTCATCAATAAGGACATTGTCCGTATCCTTGAGTATGCATTGCAGTATCGGCCCTGCCTGGTGCTGACCAATGCGACTGAACCGTTGAGCCGGCGCCTGAAACAATTGGAATCATTGCGTGATCTGCCGCATGCGTTGAATTTTCGCGTTAGCCTGGATTATGCCGATGCCGTCCGGCATGACGCCGGGCGCGGCGAAGGCATGTTTGTCCGGGCGCTGGAAGGGTTACGAAGACTGCATGAAATGGGGTTTCATGTGTCGGTGGCGAACCAGCTCTTGCCTGACATCGAGCCGGACCTGGTTTCAGCGCGCTTTGCCGAAGTTTTCCGCGCCGCCGGTTTACCCGAGAATCTGCCGCGTATCGAGTTCCCCGAATTCCACCCGCCCGGCGCGCGAGTGATAACGCCACAGATTACCGAACGCTGCATGACGGACTTCCAGACCGAAGAGACGCGCCGCTCCTTCATGTGTGCATTCAGCAAAATGGTGGCGAAAAGCGGGGGCCGTATGCGGGTTTATGCTTGCACCCTCGTGGATGATGATCCGGATTACATCGTCGGCGAAACCCTGAGGGACGCCATGCAAACATCCGTAAGCTTGAAGCATCACCGTTGTTACAGCTGCTTCAAATACGGCGCCTCATGTAGCGAAATGAAGCGCAGCACCTGACGGACTTGCCTCGGTGCTGCTCGCGAGTTGGTTTTTTAAACCTAAATCCGGTAGTTGGACGGGGTGAAGTGTGCGGTTTTTGGGGTGCAGGGCAAGGCGCAACGACGCGGAATGGTCGTTCCATTCCAAGGAGTTGCAACGCAGCCATGTGCCGCAAAAACTGTGCAATTCACCCCGTAGCGGCCTCACCCGGAAGGTGAGAGTCAAATAATACGAAATATTGTGTTATTACTCCATAACACTGATCTATTAAATGAGCGGTCAACTACCGGATTTAGGTTAAAGAGGCCCAGGATGAAACATTGGTGGCTGCTCGTATTGCTGGTGCTATTGGCCGGATTGTTCTTCGCCCTTGATCTCGAACGCTTTCTCAGCCTCGAAACGCTCAAGAGCAGCCGGGATGCCCTGCAACAAGCCTATCGGGCGCGACCCTTGCAAGTCATTGGCCTCTATGCCGCGATTTACATCGCTATCACCTCGCTTTCCCTGCCGGGCGCGACATTGATGACGCTGGCCGGCGGCGCCATCTTCGGCCTGTGGGTCGGCGTCCCGGTGGCGGTCGTTTCCGCCAGTATCGGCGCAACGGTGGCTTTCTGGACGGCGCGCTACCTGTTTCGCGATGCCGTGCATCGACGTTTCGGCGACCGCATGGCGACGGTCAACGCCGGCATTGATCGTGATGGCGCATTTTATCTTTTCAGCTTGCGCCTGGCGCCGATATTTCCCTTTTTCGTAATCAATCTGCTGATGGGACTCACCGCCATCCGAACCCGCACCTTCTTTTGGGTCAGCCTGTCAGGCATGCTTGCCGGCACCGCGGTTTATGTCAATGCGGGAACGCAGTTAGCCGAACTCACCAGTCTGTCCGGCATTCTGTCGCCGTCGCTGATCGGATCATTCATTCTGCTGGCTGCATTCCCTTGGCTGGCAAGGTGGGGGTTGGCGCGTATCAAGGAGAGGAGAGTTCGCGAACATTGGCCCGGATCGTCCAGGCCAAGCCGATTCGATCGCAATCTGGTCGTCATCGGCGCCGGTGCGGCAGGCTTGGTGACATCCTACATAGCGGCGTCCGCCCGGGCGAAGGTTACCTTGATCGAGTGTCACAAGATGGGCGGAGATTGTCTCAATTTCGGTTGTGTGCCTTCCAAGACACTGATCCGTTCCGCCGGTTTTCTGCGGCAGGCGCGGCACGCTGAAGAACTGGGCGTTGCCCGCGCAACCGTCGACTACGATTTTGGCGAGATAATGGCGCGGGTGCATCGGATCATAAGCACGGTTGAGCCGCACGATTCGGTGGAACGCTATGCAAAACTCGGGGTGGAGGTAATTCACGGCAAGGCGCGCATTACCTCGCCCTGGACGGTGGAAGTAAACGGCCAAACCATCACCACCTGCGCGATCGTCATCGCTACCGGCTCCCGTCCCGTCATTCCACCGATTCCGGGGCTGGAGCAGGTGAGCTATCATACGTCCGACACCATCTGGTCGCTTACTGAACGTCCCGAACGGCTGGTCGTATTAGGTGGCGGACCCATTGGCTGCGAGTTGGCGCAGGCGTTTGCACGCCTCGACTGTCAGGTCACGCAAGTGGAGAGAGCGCGCCTGATGGAACGCGAAGACGCGGACGCCGCGGCCATGATTGAAGCCGCATTGCGCGCCGATGGCGTGCGTGTGCTGACCCGCACCGGCGCCATTCGTTGTGAGCGTGATGCCGGCGAGCAACGCTTGATTGTGCGACACGAAGACGGGACGGAAGAAGCCCTTCCGTTTGACGCCATGTTGTGCGCAGTAGGGAGAGTCGCTCGTACCGAAGGTTTTGGTCTGGAGGAATTGGGAATCCCGATTTCGCCAAAGCACACCATTGAAACGGATGCCTGGTTGCAGACGCTCTATTCCAATATCTACGCGTGCGGCGACGTGGCGGGACCCTATCAGTTCACGCACGTGGCGGCGCACCAAGCTTGGTATGCGTCAGTCAATGCGCTGTTTGGCGGCATAAAACGCTTCAAGGCGGATTACTCCGTGATTCCGTGGGCTACGTTCACCGATCCGGAAGTCGCGCGCGTGGGGTTGTCGGAAGATGAAGCGAAGAAGCGCGGCATTGTCTGCGAGGTGACGCGCTATAGCCTTGGGGATCTCGACCGTGCGATTGCCGATGAAGCGGCTCACGGCTTCGTCAAAGTACTCACTGCGCCAGGTAAAGATCGCATTCTGGGTGTTACTATTGTGGGCGAGCATGCCAGCGAGTTGCTGGCGGAATTCGTGTTGGCGATGAAACATGGTCTGGGCCTCAACAAGATACTCGGCGCCATCCATACTTATCCGACCTGGTCGGAGGCCAATAAATATGCCGCGAGTGAATGGAGGCGCGCACACATGCCATACCGCCTGCTTGACTGGGTGGAAAAATATCACGCCTGGCGTCGAGGCTAGCAGCCTGCCAAGCGCATGAAAATATTGCCGGCAACGCAGTATGTGATGTTTGTCGCGGCGCTATTGTGGGGGCTTGGCTGGGGTCAGCCCGGCAACGCGGCTTCACAGAAACTGGTTTTAACTGGCGCCAGTACGATTGCTCCGCTGGCGGGAGAGCTCGCGCGGCGCTTCGAGTTACTACACCCCGGCACGCGGATAGACGTGCAGACCGGTGGTTCCGCGCGCGGCATCAACGATGTCCGCAACGGAATTGCCGACATCGGCATGGTATCCCGCGCTTTGAAACCGGAAGAGAAGGATCTGCATGCGTATACCATCGCCTTGGACGGTGTCGGAATTATCCTGCACGCAAGCAACCGGGTCACTGCGCTGAGCCGGCAGCAGGTTATCGGCATTTATACCGGCAAAATCGTTAACTGGAAGGTTGCGGGCGGACAAGATGCGCCCATCACCGTCGTCAACAAGGCCGAAGGCCGCTCGACACTTGAGCTGTTTCTGGATTATTTGAAATTGAAGAACAGCGACATCAAGCCGCACGTGATTATCGGCGACAACCTGCAGGGCGTAAAGACGGTGGCCGGCAACCCGAACGCCATCGGCTACGTTTCGATAGGCACAGCCGAATACGAAGCAGCGCATGGAACGCCAATCAAGCTACTGCCGCTCGATGGAATCACGGCTTCGGCGGCTAGTGTGCGTAACGGCGCGTTTCCGCTGTCACGGCCGCTCAATCTGGTAACGCGGGCGGCGCCGAAAGGATTGGCCCGGGATTTCATCGAATTCGCCCGCTCGGAGCAGGTACATGATCTGGTCGAAGCACAATATTTCGTCCCCGTCGGCGTCCGCTGACACAGTGTCCCCGGATACGGTGATGCGCTATGTGCTGCGCGGCGCGGCAGGCATTGCGGCGATGCTGGTGCTGCTGATCCTCTGGTTCCTGGTGTTCGAATCCTGGCCCGCTTTGCGGCATATATCACTCGAACGCTTTCTCACCGATCCTTCCTGGCATCCCGGTGAAGGCATGTATAACCTTGCGCCAATGGTGTCGGGTACGCTCTATGCGGCGGGCGGGGCGCTGCTGCTGGCGACGCCGCTTGGCATCGCTTCGGCGCTGTTTATCGCGTATTACGCATCGCCGCGCGGCGCCGGCGTTTACCGCCGGTTAGTTGAGCTACTTGCAGGTATTCCCTCGGTAGTCTTCGGTTTTTGGGGACTGACCACGCTAGTGCCGCTAATCAATCAACTACATCCGCCGGGCGCCAGTCTGTTGGCCGGAATTCTGATTCTGACGCTAATGATCCTGCCTACCATCGCCCTGACCGCGCATGCGGCGCTACAGGCGGTGCCTGGCGAATATCTGCGCGCGGCCGCAGCGCTGGGCCTATCACGTTGGGGCATGATTCGCGGTGTGGTCCTGCCGGCCGTAAAAACGGGTATCGTGGCGGGCATAATGCTTGCAGCCGGCCGCGCCATCGGCGAAACCATGGCCGTGCTGATGGTTGCCGGCAATGTCGTGCAGCATGCTGGCAGCCTGTTCGATCCGGTGCGCGCCCTCGCCGCCAACATCGCACTGGAGATGGCCTACGCCATGAACGATCATCGCGCCGCACTGTTCGTATCGGGCCTGATGCTGATGCTGCTGGTAATGGCGCTCTCGGGAGTCGCGGGGTGGCTGGGGAGAAATCGCCGTGCGTGAACCAGTTTCCGTGAAATTAGCCCGCCGGGATCGCTTGGCGGAATTGACCGTCTACTTCGCCGCATTCCTGGTTTGTGCCGCGTTTGTGTGGATAGTAGGGGATCTTGTACGCGGCGGCATGGCGCATCTTTCCTGGAATTTTCTTGTCGAGTCGCCACGAGATGCCGGCCGTGCCGGCGGCATCGGCTCGATCCTGGTTTCCACAGCCCTGATCCTGCTGGTTGCCCTGACGGTGGCGCTGCCGCTGGGATGGACGACGGCCGCGCTGCTCGCCGAGTATGTGCCTGCCGACGATGGTTTTGGCTATGCCGTGCGTTATAGCCTGCAGGTCCTCGCCGGGGTGCCTTCCATCGTGT
>JAKDLC010000165.1 GCA_030453055.1 Nitrosospira sp. | reverse complement strand
GTACACACATCGACGGCGACATCTGCTTCAGCGGTGGTTTGCGCGTGGACGGACAGGTTCGCGGCAACATCACGGCAATCGGAGATAAGCCCAGCACGCTGGTGCTGAGCGATCAGTCGATCGTTGAAGGGGAAATCCAGGTTTCTCACGCGATCATCAATGGCACCGTGGTCGGCCCCATACAGGCAAATGAGTATGTGGAATTACAAGCCAAGGCCAAGGTCTCGGGAGATATTCATTACCGGACGATGGAAATTCAGTTTGGCGCATCAATAGTAGGCATGTTGTATCACCAGGACGCCGAACCCGACAATAAGGTCAAGGTGGTGACCTTGATACCCGCCGCCCATGGTGATTGACGTTTGCGCATTAGCAGCGGATAATTTTTCCCTTGATTGATTTTATCCGGGGATTCATATGAACGCAGCAACCGAGGCAAACTTGGTCGCGGAAACGCCGGGCCCGTTGATCTTTACCGATAGCGCGGCAAGCAAGGTCAGGCAGTTGATTGAAGAAGAGGGTAACAATGATCTTAAGCTGAGAGTATTTGTGGCCGGTGGTGGATGCTCCGGCTTCAAATACGGTTTTACGTTTGATGAGCTAACAAGCGAAGACGATACCGTAATGGAAAAGAACGGAGTGAAACTCCTGATCGATCCGATGAGTTTCCAGTATCTGGCCGGGGCGGAAATCGACTATCAGGAGAATGCCGAGGGTGCGCAATTTGTTATCAAAAATCCTGGTGCCTCCAGTACCTGCGGGTGCGGATCATCATTTTCGGTTTAACGAGTCTCCGTTTTTTTATTCGCAAGGAAGTATCGTTGATGCCAAGCTGAAGATTCGGTTTAAACCGGATAGATTGCACCGAGGAGTCTGGCCCCTCTGGCGCCGGTTACAGCGGGAAGACTGCCGGGAAGACCCGAAATCACCTGTCTCGCCAGCCAGGCAAAAGCAAACGCTTCCAGCCAGTCGGCATCGATGCCGAGCCTGTCCGTCAATTCCACCGTTTTATCAGGCAACGCTGTCCGTAACCGGGCAACCAGCGCACTGTTGCGCGCGCCACCGCCGCATAGATAGATTTCCGCCGCACCTGGAAAATAAGAGACCACCGATTCGGCGATCGCCGCGACGGTCAACTGCAGCAGGGTTGACTGGACGTCCGCCGGTTTCTCATCTCCGGATAAACAACTCTCCAGCCACGGGAGATTGAATAATTCCCTACCGGCGCTTTTGGCTGGCGGAAGGGAAAAAAATTGAAGTGCCAGGAGCTTTTCAAGCAACGCCGGGTCTACTTTTCCCGACTCGGCCCACGCCCCATTTTTATCGTACGCATTCCCGGTGTGTCGTAAACACCAGGCATCCATCATCATGTTGCCGGGTCCGCAGTCGAATCCCGCAACTTCCGAATCGGGCGCAAGGCTGGTGAGGTTGCAAATTCCCCCGATATTGACGATGACGCGATGAATTCCCGTATCCCTGTACAAGACTTGATGGAATGCCGGAACCAGAGGAGCGCCTTGACCTCCCGCCGCTATATCGCGACTCCTGAAGTCCGCCACTACGGTGATGCCGGTCAGCTCAACCAGCAACGCGGGGTTGTACAACTGGATAGTGTAGCCTCTCCCTGTTTGAGGGCAGTGGCGCACGGTCTGACCGTGGCAGCCAATGGCGACGATTTCTCGCGAGGTGATCCCGCTTTCGTCAAGCAAACCGGCCACAGCCTCAGCGTATCGGTGGGCAAGTTCATTGCCAAGCATGGCTGCGCGGTGCAGCTCGTCATGACCCGAATGGTGCAGATCCAGCAATCGCTTGCGCAGATCTTCATCGTAGGACAGATAAAACGTATGCAGCAGAGAAGGGGGGGACGAATTGAAATCAGCCAGCACCGCATCAATTCCATCCAGGCTGGTGCCGGACATGATGCCGATGTAGTAGCTGGCGACTTTCAACCCGGCACGTCCGTATATTCCTGTTTCTTCGATTCAGGATTAGTCGACGAATGCGGAATTAGTCGACGAATGCGAGGTTGGCACCGCGCAGCATATCCAACCGGGCCATCAACGGCTTTGTATACTCATAAAATGCAGCCATGTGCTTGGCCGCCACGGGATTAGCGGCAGGCATTGCCACGCGCAACGGGTCGCGTTGCACACCGTTAAAGCGGAATTCATAGTGCAGATGCGGACCCGTGGCCATTCCGGTTGCGCCTACGTGGCCGATTATGTCGCCCTGTCTGACGCGCTGGCCCCGGCGCAGGCCTTTGGCAAAAGTGGATAAGTGGCCGTAAACCGTCGAGTATCCACCCTGATGCTGCAAAAAAACGACATTGCCGTAACCTCCCTGCCAACCGGCGAACGCCACCGTGCCGTCGGCGGCCGCCTTCACCCTCGTGCCCGTAGGCGCGGCGTAGTCAATGCCGCTATGCGCACGCCATGTTTTCAGAACCGGATGGAAACGGGCGCTGGAAAAACCGGACGTGATGCGGGAAAATTCCAGTGGAGAACGCAGGAACGCTTTTCGCAGATTCTTGCCGTCGGGCGTGTAATAGCCGCTTTCCCCGTTCTCCGCCTGGAAATAGACTGCCCGATGCGGCGTCCCCTGATTAACGAACTCAACCGACAGTACCCGGCCGGCCCTTGCGGGTTCACCATTGCCAAAAAGCGAATCATACACCACCGTAAAGCGGTCACCCTTGCGTAAATCGCGGTGGAAATCAACGTCGGATGCCAAAATATCGACTATCTGAATGGCAACGCTTTCGGGCACTCCCGCATTATCGATCGCGGCAAATAGCGAACTGTTTATGACACCAGATTTCATCTGAATGTGCGTCTCCAGCTTGGGTGCCTGCTCGCTTATGCTGAACCCGCCATCGGTTTTTTCCATCACCAGTTGCTCGCTGCCGCCGGGGAAATAGCGCAGCAAAAGGAGTTCCCCCGCAGCGGTGGTCTGCGCATGAATGATCTTGCCGGGCACTAACTGGTGCATGGCTTTGACACCTCTTGCGTCACGCAGAAAATTGGCTGCATCCCGGCTATTCACTTCAAGCCGGGAAAGCAGGGCTGCAATGGTGTCTCCGCGCTGGATGCTTTCCTGACGCCAGAATGTCATATTTGCATCGGCGACCGGGAGAATTTCGGGGAGATCAAGACCGAGGACAACTTCTTCTACAGGAAGATCCTCCGGTGACGTATTCGGCGCAATACCAAAGGCAGCCACCATACCAAATAACGGGAAACTGGATAACAGAATCAGCCAGCGCAGCCTTTTCTTTGTCAGCGTCAGCGGTTTATTCGCTAAAACGCTGTATTGGTCGTCCACGATACTTCCCCTTCCCCTCGTTTTTGAGGGCGTATTTTGAGAGCATAAAGTCTAACATAAAATTTACGCGCTGTGGCTGACGGGCTCTTTGTCCGGACCGGGCGACCGATTCGCTTTTTTGCATATCGGCGCTCTTGCATATCGGCATTGATTTCATCCGGACGACAAAGCGAAAGCGCGACAGCGTTTGCTTTCCCGCTTGGCGGCAGCTATCATATATGTTTTTTTGTTTGTTGCCAGGATGCAGAGAGAGTCCGAGATGCTGGCCATTCCTGCGATCATTGCCTGTTAACCCTCTACCTGTCATCTCAGCGGTTGCTGTTCATCTCCGTCTTTCTGGGGCATCCCGTATCGTTTCATGGAGAACGACAAATTCATGTCCACGGAAACCATGACACTTGATCTCTTGGCCTACCACTCCTTTCCGCGTCTTGCGGCGGCGTTGAGGTCCCGATCCCCTATGATCATCGAAGAGTGGGAAGCCGCCGTGCTTCGTACGCTCCCCGCCGCCGACGAACTCACCCTCCAGCAACTTGGCAACTCTCTGCCGCTGATTCTGCAACAGATTATCGACGCATTTGCGTCGGATAAGCCTTTCACTACTCGCGAACTCATGGAAGGCAGCAAAATGCACGGCGAAGCGCGCTTTCACGAAAATTACAATGTGCCGGAGCTGATCGTCGAATACCGTCTGCTTCGCCGGGTAATTATCGAACAAGTCTCGCAAGCCCTGGACGAGCGATTGGACGTGCAGAGTAACGTCGCCTTGAACATGGCCGTGGATACCGCTCTCCAGAGCGGAATGGTCACGTTCACCGAGCAACTCCAGCGGGAGCTCAGAGCCTCTGCCGAAGCTCAGGCCAAGTATCTTTCGTACCTCTCGCACGATCTTCGAAACCACCTCAACCACGCTACGCTTCATTTACAGCTTCTCGCCGCAAGACTGGCGCAACTGCCAGGGTATGAGGACAGCGTGGAGGATATCCACTCGATCAAGCACGCCATCTTTCAGACGACCGTCGGGATGGATCGACTGCTGGACGCGGAGCGACTTCGGAAGAGCTCTGTCGCGCTTGAAACCCATCCGGTGAACCTGAATCTGTTGATGTCGGACATAAGCAAACAAATGTCGCATGAAGTGAAATCAAAGGGATTGGAGCTGATCGTGGACGTGCCTGAAGGCGCTCAGGCCGCGAGCGACGAGGCATTGCTGACTCTTGTATTGCAAAATTTGCTGGGTAACGCGGTAAAATACAGTTCAACGGGCAGGATAAAAATGATGGCCCGAAATACTTCGAATGATGAGAGCATCGGTTGGGTGTTGAGCATCAGCGACGAAGGGCCGGGAATCGCACCGGAAAGCCTGAATCATTTGTTCCTTGCCTTCAGACGCGGCGATACGTACGGTACCCCAGGGGTAGGGTTGGGACTGTCCATCGCATCGCAAGCCGCCGGACTTTTGGGTGGCAAGCTGGAAATAGAGTCGGAAGTCAATGCCGGTTCAACGTTCCGGCTGGTGCTGCCGGGGTCGAAGCCGGCAGCCTGTCGGACTTGAAGGAAATCGACTACAAAAGCTCTGCCGGTCCTTATTCACCGCTTTTCCGACCAATAGAACAACTATTGGTCTGCAAAATTGTCAAAATCCGCCCTCGCCCAGTCACTTTTTTCGCTTCGATTTTTCAAATCCGACAGGCCCAGGTTGCGTACAATCCGCTCGGTATTAGCCTTTTCTTTTCTGCTCGGCGCATTTACCGTTCTCGGATTTGCGCCGTTTTATCTTTTTCCTATTCCGGTTCTCACGCTTGCGCTGCTGTGCCATTTCTGGCGCAAAAGCGCGACACCCCTGCATGCGGCTTTGCTCGGCTTCTCTTTCGGCATGGGCATGTTCAGCGCGGGGGTAACGTGGATTTACGTGAGCCTGCATGATTTCGGCGCGATGCCAATGCCCATCGCCGTACTTGCGCTATTCTTTCTGTGCGCCTATCTCGCATTATTCCCCGCATTGACAGGCTGGATACTGGCGAGGCTCCATATCACCACGCCCATCGTCTGGTCGTTAAACGCCGGTGCGTTGTGGGGGCTGTCCGACTGGTTGCGCAGCGTGTTGTTCACCG
>JAKDLC010000164.1 GCA_030453055.1 Nitrosospira sp. | reverse complement strand
GATATCGCTACTTCCCGGTTTATTCATTTGAATCGGTCAGGTAACGATATCTCTGACTCACTACACTAGCCCAGGAACAATTTATACGCAGGATTGTTGCTTTCATCCCAGTAATGATTGTCAAACTGGCGGAGAAACGCCTTGAACTCGATTTTCTCTTCAGGCGGCACTTGGATCCCGACCAATGCGCGACCGTAGTCGGCGCCATGGTTGCGGTAGTGAAACAGGCTGATATTCCAGTGATGACTCATGCCGTCAAGAAATTTCACCAGCGACCCGGGACGATCGGGAAACTCAAAGCGATAAAGAAGCTCATTTTTCACGTCTCGCGCATGCCCTCCCACCAGATGACGTATATGTAATTTCGCCAACTCATTGTCGGTCAGGTCCTCGGCATGCAGGCCGTTTCTCTCCAGGCTCTTGATCAACTTTTCCGCTTCGCTGCGGTTGCGGACCGATACGGCGACAAATACCTGTGCTTCTTTCGGGTCGGCATAGCGGTAATTGAATTCAGTAATGCTTTTCGTTCCCAGCATGGCGCAAAATTTCTTGAAGCTGCCGGGCTCCTCCGGAATGGTCACCGCCATCACTGCTTCTCTCTGCTCGCCCAGCTCAGCCCGTTCAGAAATATGACGCAACCGATCAAAATTCATGTTGGCGCCGGAAGCGATCGCTATCAGATTTTTATCGCGAATATTTTCTCGCTTGGCGTAAACCTTCGCACCAGCGACGGAAAGCGCGCCGGATGGCTCGAGGATGGCGCGAGTGTCCTCAAATACGTCCTTGATGGCGGCGCAGATGGCGTCCGTATCTACCAGCACGACTTCGTCCACCAATTCACGACACAAGCGAAAGGGTTCTACTCCCACCTGTCTTACCGCCACGCCATCCGCAAATAATCCCGTCTGGGCGAGCTTGACCCGGCGCCCTTTCCGCAGCGACTGATACAGGGAATCGGCGTCGACCGGTTCGACTCCGATAATTTTGACTTCCGGATAAAGTCTTTTTACGTACGCCGCGATACCGGAAATAAGCCCACCGCCGCCCACCGGCGCAAATATGGCGTAGATAGCGTCCGTATGCTGACGCAGGATTTCCATTCCGATGGTGCCCTGCCCCGCAATGACATCAGGATCATCGTACGGATGCACAAAAGTAGCGCGCTTCTGTGTCGCAAATTTTTGTGCGTAGGCATAGGCCTCGTCATAGGAATCGCCGTGGGTCACCACGGTTGCACCGCGGGCCTCAACCGCCTGTGCCTTGATGTGCGGCGTGGTAACGGGCATCACGATCGTGGCGCGACAATGAAGCCTTTGAGCGGCGAGCGCCACCCCTTGCCCATGATTGCCCGCGGACGCTGTCACCACGCCACGCTTGAGCATGGCCGGAGAGAGCTTGACCATTTTATTGTAGGCCCCGCGCACTTTGAACGAAAACACCTGCTGCATATCCTCGCGCTTCAGTAATAGTCGGTTGTGTATGCGCGCAGACAGATTCGATGCAAATTCCAATGGGCTTTCTACCGCTACGTCATAAACCCGTGCGGTGAGAATTCTTTCGAGATAATCGTTTTTCATCGGGGCGTGCGTTCTGGCGAAGTCGGAGATTGCGAATTTTAGCATGCTTGGAGGCTGCCTAAACATCCAGCAACGGCATTGTTAAAATTGGCGGATAGGGTTATTCTGATAAACGGTTACTTATTTTTATTCGCAGAATAACATCATGATGCAAGACGAACAAAAGCGTGCGGTCGCGCAGGCCGCTATTCAGTATGTTCCCGCCGGTTGCATAGTCGGTGTGGGTACGGGTTCCACCGCAAATTATTTCATAGACGAGTTGGCCAGGATCAAGCATAAAATTGAGGGTGCGGTGGCAAGCTCAGAGGCAACCGCGCAGCGCCTCCGTGAACATGGGATCGAGGTTGTCGATTTGAACGGCGTCGATTCACTCCCGGTGTACGTAGACGGGGCGGATGAGATCACTGAACACCTGCACATGATAAAAGGGGGCGGGGGCGCATTGACGCGCGAAAAAATCGTTGCCGCTGTCGCCAGGAAATTTATCTGCGTCGCCGATCAGGGTAAGCTTGTGGGCGTACTCGGCAAATTTCCACTGCCGGTGGAAGTTGTCCCGATGGCCCAAAGTTATGTGGCGCGCGAGTTGACGCGTCTGGGCGGGCAGCCGGCGCTGCGCCGGGGATTTACCACGGACAACGGCAACATAATCCTGGACGTATGTGATTTGCAGATTCTGAACCCGGTTGAACTGGAGACGACACTCAATCAGATAACCGGCGTTGTGACCAATGGCTTGTTCGCAAGGCGCGGCGCCGATGTACTGCTGCTGGGCGCCGACAATGGAATCCGCACGATCGTTGTGTGACGTGAGCCGCAACGAAACTGTCACAACTGGCGAGTATCATGTTTTGCCTTTGAATTTAACCCACCGGCAGTAGACCATGATGGCAAGCAGCGAACACATATCCAAGCAGTTTGACGCCGATCTTGAGGCGGTGCGCACGCGCGTGTTGCATATGGGCGGATTTGTGGAAGAGCAGATCGAAAAGGCCATTGAGGCGCTTATCAGCGGCAACGAGGCCCTGATCGAAAATATTATTGCCGATGACCACCGCGTCAATGCGATGGAAGTGTCGATAGACGAAATCTGCAGCCAGATCATCGCGCGCCGGCAGCCCGCCGCCGGCGATTTGCGTATGATAATGACAGTCATCAAAACCATTACCGATCTGGAGCGCATTGGCGATGAAGCGGAGAAGATCGCGCGCATGGCCAAGCTGATCTACGAAACCGACCGCATGCACATGCCCCGTTTCGTCGAGATCCGACATGTGGCCCACATCGCGCTGGAAATGCTGCACAAATCGCTGGACGCATTCGCCCGCTTGGACGTCGCGGCGGCGGCCCGCGTAGTGCGCCAGGATGAACAGGTGGACGAAGAATTCCGTTCCATCATGCGCCAGCTCATTACTTTCATGATGGAAGACCCGCGCAAGATTTCCACCGCCCTGGAAATACTGTTCATAGCGAAAGCAATCGAACGCATTGGCGACCACGCCAAAAACATGTCGGAATATGTGATCTATATGGTTAAGGGCAGAGACGTGCGGCATGTAACGGTTGAAGAGATCGAGCGTGAAGTAAGGGAATAAGCCGACATGCCGCCAGCGACATTCTGAATTCACCCGGAAAATCAAGCTCGAATACTCCACCCTCGCAGCGGTAGACCTTGGTTCCAACAGCTTCAGTCTGCAAGTGGCGCGGGGGGTGGGCAAACAGATCTATCCGCTGGACAGTTTACGCGAAATGGTACGGCTTGCCGCCGGACTTACCGCCGAAAAACGGCTGGACGAGGATTCTCAGGCGCGCGCATTGGATTGCCTGAAGCGTTTTGGTGAGCGTCTGCGGGGCTTTCCGCCGCATTCTGTTCGCGCCGTCGGTACGAATTCGCTACGAGTAGCGAGAAATGCGTCCGCGTTTCTCAAAAAAGCCGAGGCCGCCATCGGGTTTCCCATCGAAATTATCGGCGGGCACGAGGAAGCACGGCTTATTTATCTGGGCGTCGCTCACAGCCTGCCAGCTTCCAGCGACAACCGCCTGGTTATGGACATCGGCGGCGGCTCTACCGAATTCATCATTGGCAGCCGCCTGAAACCGGCCAATCTGGAAAGTCTCTATATGGGCTGCGTCAGCTACAGCCTGCGTTTTTTTCCGGATGGCAAAATCACCAAGGGCGCGCTGAGGCGCGCTGAGCTTGCGGCGGGCAGCGAAGTGCAGGCTATCGCCGCCAAATTCTCCAATAACCACTGGCGGGAAGCGTTTGGCTCATCCGGTACGGCGCGCGCACTGGGTGAAATTATCAAGCTGAACAACTTCGATGATGGCAGCGGCAAGGGAGATATTACCCTGGAAGGACTGGACAATTTTCGCGACTGTTTGCTTAAGGCGGGCGATATCAAAAGATTGGACGTTGCCGGACTGCGTACTGACCGCGCACCCGTCATCCCCGGCGGATTCGCCATCATGTCCGCCGCGTTCTCGGAGCTGGGTATCCGCCGCATGTCACAGGCTACAGGCGCGTTGCGCCAAGGTGTGCTAACGATTTGCTGGGACGCTTCCATAACCAGGATATGCGCGAAGTCACAGTGAAACAATTCATGCAACGCTACCGCGTGGATTCCGCCCAGGCAGGGCGGGTGGAATCGTTGGCGCTATTGCTGGGAAAACAATTGCTGACAGACTACCCCGAAGAAGCGAAAGAAATGTTGCAAGTTCTTTCCTGGGCCGCACGACTTCACGAAGTCGGCATTTCGGTAGCCCATTCCGGCTATCACAGACACTCGGCATACATTCTCGGTAACGCCGACATGCCCGGTTTCTCAAAAATGGAACAGGAACGCCTGAGCGTCCTTACGCTAGCGCATCGGGGTTCTTTCAGTAAAGTGCGAGACTTGATCAGCGAGCCGCTGGATTTCGCCTTATTGTTCGCATTACGCCTGGCAACGTTGTTTCACCGCAGCCGCCGCGACATCGAGCTGCCACGATTGGAGGCGCGCCTGGGAAATTCGGAATACGAGTTGACCATCGAACGGGGTTGGTTGGAACACAACCCCTTGACCGATACCGCACTATCCACCGAAATGGAAGAATGGGCCGCTCTCGGTTTCAAGTTTCTTATTCACGACAGACTGGAGGAAAACACGGCATGGATCGCAGATAGCGCGGCCAGGAGTGCAGCGCGCGCATAACTCGAATAACCCCAGTAACTCCAATAATCATCAGCCCATGGCGTCCCATTTCAAAAAAAGATCCACTAAAGCAGGACTGCCGCCAGGCACGCTGGTGCATATCGGCAAAAAAAAATCCGTAACACCCAACATCATCCTTCTGGACTACGACGAAAGCAACGTGCATGAGTCCAGCGTAACCGCTGCTGACCTGGCTGATAAAATCAAACTTGCGCGCGACACCAAATGGATCAACGTTCGTGGTTTGGGTGACGCCGTCGTGATGAAGCAAATCGGTGCTTGTTTCGACCTTCATCCGCTGGTGCTGGAAGACATACTCAATACCGAGCAGCGCTCAAAGCTGGAGGATTACGGCGATTATCTCTACGTAGTCCTGAAAACCTTCGGTTACGAAAGCAAGGGCGCGGAAGAAAGAATAAACTCGGACCAGATCAGCCTCGTTCTGGGTAAGAATTTTGTGCTATCGTTTCTTGAAACGGATGGGGTTCAGTTCGAGTCGGTGCGTGAACGATTGCATTCAGGGAAAGGCCAGATCAGAAAATCGGGTGCGGATTTTCTGATGTACAGTTTGATCGATGCCATTGTAGACAGCTACTTCGTCATTCTTGAGCGGCTCGACGAAAAAACGGAAGAGCTGGAAACGGAACTGATCGCCCGCCCTCAACCCGGCACGCTACATTTGATTTACCGCCTGAAGCGTGAAGGTGTTTTTTTACGCAAATCGCTGTGGCCCTT
>JAKDLC010000163.1 GCA_030453055.1 Nitrosospira sp. | reverse complement strand
TCCTGCGCAATCATCACGCGAATTCATGAAACATCCGGGCTTAAAGTTTGCCGGATTCCGGCCGTTACTCAGAGGAACGTTTTATCGCAATAAATTGCGATCGAAGCAATAACCTCAGTCGGGGAGTATCGGTAGAATGCTGGTCATAGTCGGATGTCTCATTGTCCTCGGCTCGGTATTTGGCGGGTTCGCGCTTGCCGGCGGCCACCTTGTCGCGCTGTACCAGCCGGTGGAGTTGCTGATGATCGGCGGCGCCGCGGTGGGGGCCTTCGTACTGGGCAATACGAGCAAGGCGTTAAAGGCTACGCTCAAGGCATTGCCCAAGATCGTGCAGCGCCCCAAGTACACCAAGGTTCTGTATATGGACCTCATGTCGCTGCTCTATGATCTCCTCGCAAAAGTGCGCAAGGAAGGGTTGATGTCGATAGAGGGCGATATCGAGACGCCAACGGAAAGTCCCGTTTTTTCGCATTATCCCAATGTCCTGGCAGACCATGAAGCAATCGATTTCATGACAGACTATCTGCGCCTGATGGTGGGTGGCAATCTCAATGCGTTCGAGATCGAGAATTTAATGGACAACGAGATCGAGACCCACCATCAGGAGGGCCAGATGCCGGTGCACTGCATAACCAAACTGGGCGACAGCATGCCGGCATTCGGCATCGTTGCGGCGGTGATGGGTGTGATTCATACCATGGCGTCGGTGGGACTCCCGCCATCGGAGCTGGGCATTCTGGTTGCCCAGGCGCTGGTGGGCACATTCCTCGGCATCCTGCTCGGCTACGGTTTCGTGGGGCCGTGCGCCGCCGTTCTGGAGCAAAAGTTGGAAGAATCCACCAAGATGTTGCAGTGTATCAGAATGACTCTTCTGGCCAACATAAACGGCTACGCTCCGGCGCTGGCGGTCGAGTTCGGCCGCAAGGCGCTGTACTCGACGGAGCGGCCGAGTTTTATTGAACTGGAAGAGCGTGTCAGACAGGCAAAAAACAAATGATCCCGGGGCAGGCCGCGGGCTTTGTCGGTTCACCACCCGTTTCCGATCAGCGCTATGACTCACAAAAGGCTACTCACGCCGTTTACTTTCACCTTTACGTGAATTCGCTACAACTGCCGAATTTGGGATGATTGCGGAGAAAACCACTCATGGCCGACAAAAAACACCCTATCATCATCAAAAAAATCAAAAAACAGGGCGGCCACCATGGTGGCCAGTGGAAGATCGCCTATGCGGATTTTGTTACCGCAATGATGGCGTTTTTCATGCTTATGTGGTTGCTTGGCGCCACCACCCACGAACAAAAGCAAGGTCTTTCCGAATATTTCCAGACCCCTCACAAAGTTCCGCTAGAGAAAGCCACGGGTAGCGGTGACAGAAGCACTGTGATTCAGGGAGGCGGCAAGGACATAACGCGACGCGAAGGGCAAGTGAGGAAGGTAAGCGCCCAACCCAACGAGAAATCTCGCAATCGCAAGACTGCACAGGCCGAACGGGAGCGGCTCGACCAACTCAAACTTGAAGATTTGAAGGGTCGTCTGGAGCGGTTGATCGAGTCTCATCCAACCATGCGCGACTTCAAGGAACAACTATTGCTGGACATAACCTCCGAGGGCTTGCGCATACAGATCGTCGATCACAGGAACCGGCCCATGTTCGCGCTTTCTAAAGCCGAGCTGCAACCTTATACCAGGGACATATTGCGAAAACTGGGCGGGGTGCTGAATGAAATACCCAACAAAATCAGCCTCTCGGGCCATACCGACACCACGCCGTACCCGAGCGGCGAGAAAAATTACAGCAACTGGGAGCTATCGGCCGATCGGGCCAACGCCTCGCGGCGTGAACTTATCATGGGCGGCATGAATGGGCAGAAAATCATGCGCGTGGTAGGGTTGAGCTCGGCGGTGCTGTTCGATAAGGATGATCCCACGAATCCCGTCAATCGGCGCATCAGCGTTATCGTGATGAGCAACAAGGCCGCGGAAGAACTGCGCAAAGAAGGCGGCATGACGAAGGAAATCAAAAGCAACACGATCGTGGATGCGCAAGCCCTGCAGCCTGCGGGACCCGTTAAGCCATTGACCCCGGCAACGAATTCCCATTCTTGACGCGGATGTTTCATAAATTCGCGTGATGATTGCGCGCGTCAATTTATGAAACATCCGCGTTAAAGCAGAATTGCAGGACTAATTTCGCTCTTTTCCTTCGATGACCTGGTCCTGAGTCGTTCGATAATCGCTCGCATGGCAGATGAGCCGATTATGAACGCATTTGCAGGGGTCAGCAGTGAGCGAAGAGAGTGATCTGGAAAAAACGGAACCTGCGTCTCCGAGGAAGCTGGAGAAGTCCCGCGAAGACGGACAGGTACCCCGTTCCGCGGAACTTTCCACGTTCGCGGTCCTGATCGCGGCAGGCGCCAGCCTGTGGCTGATGGGAGGTCATCTCACCGGCCAACTCACCTCCTTGATGAAAGACGGCATGAAGGTGCCGCGCGACGCCGGCTTCGACACGGGTTTACTCCTCGACCGATTGTTCGGTCAGTCTTTACACACGCTGTTTGCCTTCGCGCCTTTCCTTATCCTGATGTTCCTCGTGGCAGGGGCGGCGCCGATGCTGATTTCCGGCTGGCTCTTTACCTGGAAGTCGCTCGCGCCCGACTTCAAGCGGCTCAACCCCATAAGCGGAGTAGGCCGCATGTTTTCATGGAACAGCCTGATCGAACTGACCAAGGCTCTCCTCAAGGCCGCGCTGATCGGCGGAGCCGGCGTCTGGGCGATCTGGCACCACAAGGAAGCGGTGCTGTCGCTGATTGCCGCTCCGCTCGCCATGGGCGCCGGCCACATGGGTGATCTGGTCGTCATGAGCTTTCTCGCCATCGCGGGGACCATGGTGCTGGTTGCAGCGGTGGATGTGCCATTCCAACTCTGGAATCACCATCGCAAGCTCAAAATGACCAAAGAAGAAGTGCGTAAGGAAAACAAAGAGACCGAGGGCGATCCGTACATCAAGGCACGCATTCGCGCACAGCAGCGCGAGATGGCGAGAAAACGCATGATGGCCGAAATTCCCAGGGCCGATGTGATCGTCACCAATCCGACTCATTACTCGGTTGCGCTCAAGTACGAAGACGGCAAGATGCGCGCACCCAGCGTCGTCGCCAAAGGCTCGCACCTGCTCGCGCTGAAAATCCGGGAGATAGGTCAGCAACACCACGTGCCGATGCTCGAAGCGCCGCCACTGGCGCGCGCCTTGTATCACCATGCCGAACTGGGCGACGAGATTCCGCAAACCCTTTATAACGCCGTGGCGGAAGTCCTTGCGTACGTCTACCAGCTTCGCCGCCATCGCCAATACGGCGGCAAAGCGCCATCCCTGCCTGAGGCGCTGGAAGTGCCTGCCGAACTGGATCCGGAAAACACGACGTCTGCGCCACCGAAAAGACCAGATAATCAAAATAGTCAATGAACACAATCGCCAAACTCAACTACGTATTCAGCGGTGTCCATGCCCGCAGCCTTACAGGCCCCTTATTGATACTCATGATCCTGGGCATGATGGTGCTGCCTCTCCCGGCCTTCCTACTGGACATGATGTTTACTTTCAACATTGCGCTTTCCATCATGGTGCTGCTCGTCAGCATCCATACGCACAGGCCGTTGGAGTTTGCGGCATTTCCCACCGTGCTATTGCTCACGACGCTATTGCGGCTGTCGCTCAATGTCGCCTCGACCCGTATCGTGCTCATGGAAGGCCATACCGGGCCGGACGCGGCCGGGAAGGTGATCGAGGCATTCGGCCACTATCTGGTGGGCGGCAACTACACGGTGGGCATCGTTGTGTTCATTATTCTGGTGGTGATCAACTTCATCGTCATCACCAAGGGCGCCGGTCGCATCGCGGAAGTCGCGGCGCGCTTTACTCTGGATGCGATGCCGGGTAAACAGATGGCGATCGATGCCGACCTGAATGCCGGCCTCCTTGGCGAGGAAGAAGCCGGCAAGCGTCGCAGCGCAATCGCTCAGGAAGCCGAATTCTATGGTTCGATGGACGGCGCCAGCAAATTCGTACGGGGCGACGCGATAGCGGGCATTCTGATTCTGCTCATCAATGTGATCGGCGGCCTGATCATCGGCGTAGTGCAGCATGATCTGGACATGTCGACAGCAGCCAGGAACTACACTCTGCTCGCCATTGGCGACGGTCTCGTCGCACAAATTCCGGCGCTCATCATCTCTACTGCTGCGGGCCTGGTGGTAAGCCGCGTGGGTACCGACGAGGATATCAGCGGCCAACTCGCAAGCCAGCTTTTTTCCAGGCCCCAGGCGTTGATCCTGACCGCAGCCATCGTCGGTCTCATGGGCCTGATCCCGGGTATGCCGCACGTTGCCTTTCTGTTGCTGGCCGCCATACTGGGCGGCGCTGCATATATGGTGACTCGGCGCAAGAAGCAGGCAGCCGCGCAGGTGTCGGCTGCCCCTGCCGCGCACCCTGAAGTGCAGGACGCGAGCTGGGAGGACGTCACGCCCGTGGACATTCTGGGCCTCGAAGTGGGATATCGGCTGATCGCGCTGGTGGACAAGACGCAGGACGGCGAATTGCTGCGACGGATCAAGGGTGTGCGCAAGAAGTTCGCCCAGGAGATCGGATACCTGCCGCCTTCGGTCCATATTCGCGACAATCTGGAATTGCGCCCCAATACTTACCGCATCACCCTCAAAGGCGTCGCGATCGGCGTTGGCGAGGTCAACGTGAGCCAGTTTATGGCAATCGATCCGGGGAGTGTTTCCGCCACGCTGCCGGGCATCGCCACCAAGGATCCCGCATTCGGGCTGCCGGCAATCTGGATCGAGAGCAACCAGCGCGAGCAAGCCCAAATTCTCGGGTATACCGTGGTAGACCCCGGCACGGTCGTGGCGACTCATTTGAATCATGTGATGCACACCCACGCGGCGGAGCTGCTTGGCCGCATGGAAGTACAACAGTTGCTCGATCGTCTGGCAAAAGACTTGCCGAAGCTGGTCGAGGACCTGACCCCGAAACTCCTGCCGCTTTCCACCGTGCAGAAGGTGTTGCAAAACCTGCTCGACGAGAGCGTGCATATTCGCGACATGCGGACCATCGTCGACGCCATGGCCGAGCATGCCGCACGCGTACAGGATCCGCATGAATTAACCGCCCTGGTTCGCATCGCTTTGGGCCGCGCGATCGTTCAGCAAATCTGGCCGCAAGCGGATGAGTTACAGGTCATGGCATTGGATTCATCCCTGGAAAGATTGCTGACACATGCCTTGCAAGCCAGCCCGAACAGTGCCGGCATCGAGCCGGGGCTGGCCGATACCCTGTTGCGGGAAGCCGCTGGTGCGAGTCAGCGTCAGGAGAGGATAGGCCTGGTTCCGGTGCTGCTGGTGCCAGCCCCGTTGCGGACCCTATTGGCGCGTTTCCTGCGCCGAGCCCTGCCACTACTCAAGTTACTGTCGCACGCTGAAGTACCCGATTCCAGCAAGATCAAAGTTACCTCTATTCTTGGAGCAAGAGC
>JAKDLC010000162.1 GCA_030453055.1 Nitrosospira sp. | reverse complement strand
TAACCCCATCCAACAAACCAAAATTTAGGATGCCCCGGACAATAACACCAAACCGGCCCAAAATCAAAAATTATACATGGCGTACTCCGTCGTGGGTTAGCAAGAGGAATTCACAGTAACCGGGATACCATGCCAATTATCTCCCTACACGCATTTGAGTTCCGTGCGCCAGGACACAAAGTGAACACCTTATGCACGGATCGTTACGATGACAAGCAGGCCTGGAGCGCAATTTATGAGGAAAGCAGAACCAGGTTGTCCCTATGAATGAGTTCCGGTTCGTCCACATAACCCAGGATAGTTTCGATTTCGCTGCTTGCCCGCCGCAAAATTCTCCGGGTTTCCGCGGCACTGTAATTGACGAGCCCACGGGCGATTTCTTTCCCTGCCGGATCAAGGCAGCCTACCACCTCGCCGCGCTCGAAATTACCGCTGACATCTATCACGCCTATCGGCAAAAGACTTTTGCCGTTGCCCGTGAGCGCTTCTACCGCCCCCGCGTCCAGCGTGACGTTTCCGCGCATTTGCAGGTGATCGGCGAGCCATTGCTTGCGCGCCGCCAATGTCATGGTCTCCGCCAGCAATTGTGTGCCAATGGCCTCTCCCTGAGCGAGGAGAATCAGGACATCGGGTTCATGTCCCGATGCAATCACGGTGTGGGCGCCGCTGCGCGCCGCACGTTTTGCGGCTATCACCTTGGTCAGCATGCCGCCGCGTCCAATGTCGCTGCCAGCGCCGCCCGCCATCGCTTCGATCGCCGGGTCTCCAGCCCTGGCTTCCTTTAACAGTATTGCTTGCGCGTCCTTGCGGGGGTCGGCAGTGAATAATCCACCCTGGTCGGTAAGAATCACGAGCACGTCGGCTTCGATCAGGTTGGTTACCAGCGCAGCGAGTGTGTCATTATCGCCAAAGCGGATTTCATCGGTCGCCACCGTGTCATTTTCGTTGATGACCGGAATGACGTTCAGGTTCAGCAGCGTAACCAGCGTCGAGCGGGCATTGAGATAGCGCTTGCGATCGGATAAGTCCTCATGCGTGAGCAGTACTTGCGCAGCCTGTATTTCATGGCTGCGAAAACAGCTTTCATAAGCCTGGATCAGCCCCATCTGCCCGACTGCGGCGGCGGCCTGCAACTCGTGCAGCGCATGAGGGCGTTTTTTCCATTGCAGGCGCTGCATGCCCTCGGCTATCGCGCCGGAAGATACCAGCACGACTTCCTTGCCCATTTTCTTGAGTGTGGCGAGCTGCTCCGCCCAGCGCGCAAGCGCGGCATGATCGAGTCCCTGTCCCTGGTTGGTGACGAGGCTGCTGCCGACCTTGATGACGATGCGCTGGGATTGTTTTACGACGGATTGCACGTTATTTTTGCCTGATTTCAGCCGGATTTAGGGTATACGGTTTTCAGTAGGATGGGTGGAGTGAAGCGCAACCCATCATTTGATCATGGTTTGATGCTTGTCCAATTCGGATTTTGATGGGTTGCGCTACGCTTCACCCATCCTACATAAGCTGATTCCCGCCTGTCCCCCTGATTCTGAATAATAACATTGGCCGGCTGACCAACAAACCAATCAGGATTTCTCGGTAATGGCATAACAAACGGGTGTCAGTATCAGACTGGCGGTCATGCCGATCAGCAGGCCGACGGTTAACGAGAGGGTCATCGGCACCAGAAATTGGGCCTGCTCGCTGGTTTCCAGCAGAATGGGAAGAAATCCGACGAAGTTAGTGAGGAAGGCCAGCAGGATAGGGCGGAAGCGGGCGGTGCAGGCTTCCAGAATGAGGCTCGCCACGGGTTGTCCGGTATCGCCTCTTTTCTGGACATAGTCCAGCAGCACCAGGCTATCATTGATCACCACGCCGCTGGCGGCGATCATGCCGACCAGGGATTCCATGGACAGGGGCAAGCCGATCAGCCAGTGCGCCCATATCGCGCCGCTCCAGGCAACCGGAGCGCCCAGCAAAAAGATCAGCGGTTTTACATACGAACGAAACGGGATTGCGATCAAGGCGTAAATTATTATTAAAGCAACGGCAGTGAAGAATATCAGGGTCCGGGCGGTATCTTCCTGCTCCTGGCGTTCTTCGCCGATAGTCACATCCAGTCCGGGAAACTGCCGTTTCAGCTGCGAGATTTCCGCCATCATGCCAGCGTGGACCGCATTGGCGTCCGTCAGCTTGGGGTCGATCTGCGCGGCGATTTTCAAAATGCGCTGCCGGTCCTGGCGGAACAGTATGTCGTGGCCGGGCGTCAGATCGATTTCCGCCAGCGTGCCCAACGGAGCCTGGGCTCCGTTGGGCAGACGTATGGGAAGGGTTTGCAGATCCTCCAGGGATTGTCTTTCGTTGCGAGGCAGGCGCACCATCACCTTGACCTCGCTGCGCCCTCTTTGAAACCGGTGCACCTCGTCGCCGTAGTAGGCATGCCGCATTTGTTCGGCGATATCCTCCAGCCGAAGCCCCAGATGTTCGGCCTCGGGTTTCAGGCGAAGGCGAACTTCCGGTTTACCGGGCTCGGCGGAGTCCACGACATCATATACGCCGGGATAGCCCGACAGTATCTTTTTGAACCGGGTGGCCGCCAAAGCCAGGGTCGCCGGGTCGGGATGTCCCAGATTGAATTCCATATCGTAGGGAAGGTCGCCTTCCTTGTAGATGAATTCAATCTTGGCGCGGCCAATGTCCCCGATACGCTTGCGCCATTCCCGGATGAAATCCTCCACCACGATATGCTTTCGTCCCGCGGGCGACAGTTCGGTCCAGAATCCGGCCTCGTGCTCAGCGATCACTGTTTCCACGCCGACAATCACGCTTTGCTGAATATCGGGGTCGCGAATTGCGCCCTCTTTGTCCAGCTCGTCTCGAATTTCCAGTAGTGCACGCTCCACTTTTTCCGCGATTCGCCGGGTCTCACTGTAAGACGTATCCCGGGGCAATTTCAGATGAACCCAGAAGCTGTTCTTTGTTACGTCCGCCTGCAGGGAAATCCGGACATAGCCTCCGGCCACCAGTGCGGCAGCCAGCATCAGCAGCACGACGAAAATGGCGACGGTCAGGTAGCGCCAGGCAAGGGCTTTTTGCAGGATCGGCTCATAAATCCGGCGAATGAAATGTTGCAACCCGCGATTGAGCGCAGTCCGCAGTCGCGTCAGAGGGGTGCTGGAGGGATTTCGCGCCGGGGGAGCGGCCAGATGGGCGGGTAAAATCAGCAGTGCCTCGATGAGGGAAAACACCAGGGTCAAAATCATCACCAGGCAGATCGGCTTCATCATCTGGCCTGCCCAGCCTGGCAGAAACAGGCCGGGCAGAAAGGCTACAAGGACGACCATGACCGCCAGGATAACCGGCAGGGCAACCTCGCGGGCGCCGGAGACAGCGGCTCCAAGGTACGCCTGGGTCCTCAGGGTTCTCGCCATGAACGAGCGATCATTGCCGGATTCCGCCAGGCGGGCGGCGTCCGCGGCCTCCTGTTTCGCATAGATGGATTCTCCTATGATGATCGCATCGTCCACCAGAATACCCATGGCCAGGAGAAAACCAAAAAGGGACAACATGCTAAGCGATACATCCAGCACCGGCATCAACCAGAAAGCACCAAAAATCGAGGTCAGGATTCCGATACCCGCCCAGATCGCCACCTTATGGTGAAGGAATACAGTCAATATCAGGCAAACCAGCACGAAGCCGGTCACGCCATCCTCAAGCAAGGTTCCGATCCGCTCCTCATAGGCCTGGGAGGTATCCCACCAGGTGATCAGTTTCACGCCCTCCGGGAGTTGGGTGTTCGTTTCCGCCACGTAGGCCTTGACCCGGCGCGCCACCGCGACAGAATCGCTTTCCGCATGGACCTCCCAGCCCTGTGCCGTTTCCCCGTTGTGGCGCCATTCCGACAGGCGCTCTTCCAGGCCATCGTTGATATCGGCGACATCGCGAAGCAGTACGCGGCTGCCATCCGCGTTGGTGCGAACCACCAGATTCCCGACGGAAACGTGGTCCTGGGCCTTGCCCTTGACCCGAAGCAATAGCTCGCCCATCGGATTTTTCATCACGCCGCCGGGCAGATCCACCGAAGCGCGCCGAATGGTCTCGGTGACCTCGTTCAGGGATACCCGGAACTGGCGCAGCCGTTCGGAAGAAACCTCGATAGCGATCTCATAAGGCACGTCATAATAGTTGTGCGCGCGGGCTACGCCGGGTATCTGCGACAAGTCGCCCTGGATGCGATCGCCAAGGCGCTTGAGTGTGTAGGGATCGGTGGGTCCGTGCAACGCCACCCAGATGACGCCATCATCACCAATGCGCTTACCCGGCTGAACTTCGATCTTTTCCAGCCCCTTCGGCAGGCGTGGTATGGCGTGCACTCGACCCTGCACGGCATTCAATACCTGATTCTTGTTGTAATCCGGCAGGACTACCACCCGGACGAGGCACTCGCCCTCGATGACATCTGTTTTCAGCGCTTTTATGCCCGGCAAGTTATAAATCGCTTCTTCGATGCGGATACAAACCGACTCTTCGATTTCCAGCGGCCCCGCGCCGGGATAGAACGCCCTGACTTCGATTTGATGAGGCAAAAAACGGGGGAACACTTCCTTGTCCATCAGGAACAGGCTTCCGGCTCCGCCGAGGAGGATCAGCCACATGAGCAAATTGGCCGCAATCGGATTAGCCGCAAACCAGGCGATCGGGCCGGAGGGGAGGGAAGCGGAACGCATCTGCCTCACTTGAGCGTCAACATGAGCGAGCAGGAACAGGCCCGAAGGAAAAAAGAGAAACGTCTCACGGCGTTTGGCTTTCCGGTGACGTACCCGATAGGGCTTTTTCCGATCCGGCTTTTTCCGATCCCAACCCTTCTGCTGGCGGTACTATCTCGGTCCTGACTTTCATGCCTTCGATCGGAATCTGGATTCCGGAAACGACCACTCGATCGCCTGTCTTCAGGCCGCCTCTTACCAGGACGCGATCCGGCTCTCTGCGCAGAATGTCCAGCCGGCGGATGTGCAGACGGTCTTCCGCATCGACCAACGAGGCTTCCTGGGCTGCGTTTACCGCGCCCGGTGGCAAGACGTATATACCGGATTGTTCCCGTCCCTCGATCTCCGCTTTCACGAATAGTCCTGGCATGAGCGGTGGTTTGCCCGCCTTGCCGGTATAAGGATTTCTTATCTCCGCCACGGCATGGAGCAGGCCGGTGTCTTCGTCGAGGGCGCCTTCAGTACGGACGATGCGGCCTTCCCAATGCTGAAGGCCGCCTGCAAACTCCGCGCTCAAAATGACTTTAGGGCCTGCTCCGGTTTTTCCGTTGCGCTGATCCAGCAGCAGATCGAGATAGGCAAACTGATCGGTGGCCAGAGGCAGGCGCACCTGGGCCACGTCGATGGCATAGAGCCGCGCGAGCTTTTCACCCGCCTGAACATACTGCCCGAGACCAATCTGCTTGTTCCGCACCCTTCCGGCAAATGGCGCGCGCCATTCCGTCCGGCTACGCTGCAAGCGGGCCTTGGTCAGATCGGCTTTCGCCGCTTTCAATTTGGCGCGCGCCTCCGCCAATTGCGGTTCGCGCAGGGTAAGAGGCGAGGGTTG
>JAKDLC010000161.1 GCA_030453055.1 Nitrosospira sp. | reverse complement strand
TCGGGAAAATCACCCGCGCCAATGACCTGCCATTTCAACACAATCTGTCCGTACACGGTAAAGATAATGGTGAGAAAAATATAAAAATAACTCATGATTTATCGATTACTGAATTGACGATGTCCCGCCAACCCCAGATGTAATGGGGCGCGTCCGGTCCGGTGTGGAACAGCAAATCCAGGATGGTTACGCCATGCTCGAACGGCGGATGAAATTGAGGGTACTCGGGATAGCCCCCATAGTCTTTCCACACCAATTCGACGCCAGTTTGGGCGAACCTCGTCTCGTCAATGTAATCCCTGGCGGACGGGCCGGAGACGTAAAGCGTGGCGCCAGCCTTGGTCACCAGATCGATTATACGCTCCTGCTTTGGATCGACGGCATGGAACTGTCGTGAATCCGTAAACACGGTGGAAATGCCCAGGAATTGGCGCGAAATCTGCTCGATGAGATATTGATTCAACTCAAACAGATACTTCCATTTGCGACCCAGGTAAACGTCTTCCAGAAACGGACGGTAGCGTTCAAAGTATGGGGTCTTGCCATAAACGTGCCGCAGGGTCTGCCAATGTTTTGATTGCCACTTCGGATCCGTGAACTCGACCTCGTAGATCAAGTGTTGCTGGGTGCCGTTGGTAGGGGCTGTAAGCCACTCGGTCCCGCGCGACGTTTTGATTTTGTTCCGGTTGCGCCAGTCCCTCAGGGTGTACTGTACGTCGTCATAGAAAATGAACAGGTCGACGTCATGAATGATGTCGAAGTAACCCTTCCAGGGAATGTAATTGGATTGGAGTATGGCTACCCGCAGGGGCGCTCTATCAAGTTGCTGTGTCATTGGTTTTGTACCCCGGTCAGATACCAGAATAGCTCATTCAAATTGGTGATCGGCGTGAATGCCGGCATAACGCTGTTAACGCGCCGCGCCAGATCCGGACTGAAATTGAAAAATGCCCCTGCTCTCTGTATATGAAAGGCGTGCCGGTAGCCTGCATTGGCAGAACCTTGCATGTCCCTGAACAGATTATCGCCCACCATGACAAGTTGCTCAGCTGGCAAGTCGAGTAAACGAGCGCATTCCTCGAAGACTTTGGGGTCGGGTTTCTGTGTTCCCAGTTCCTCAGTCAAGACTACCGTATCGATCAGCGGGACCAGACCACACACATCCAGCTTCTGCCGTTGTGAAGCCGGTGGATTGTCTGTCACTACTCCGATGCGGTAGCCTAGTCGACGAAGCTGATACAAAGCGCGTGAAACGTCGCCATAAAGGGGGCGATCCGCAGGCCGGGCTTTGCGGTACGTTTCGATCAACCGTAAGCGGATAGTGTCTTCCAGCCCCAATTCCAGACACAGGGCATCGAAAAGATGGGCGCGGTTGCCCTCCTCGACAATCTGCAGGGCCATGGCAAGAAATACCGCCCGCTCGGGCAGAGCCGCCCTTTCCCCGTGCCAGGTCAATTCCAGCTTGCTGACTATCCAGGCTTTCTGATCCAGAAGCGTATCATCCAGATCAAATACCACTCCTCGCACGTCATCCAATCGAAAATCGGGAATGCTGCGTTCCTCCGGATATCGTAGAGTCCTCGCGCGAGAACCCGGTGCGGATACATCATCCACCACACCCATCACACCAGCCTCGCCAGTCAGCAAAAAGGCAAGAGGATTGAAACCAAGGGCGAGGCTCAAGGGCATGGAAGTGCCCGCCCGGACATTAAGGTCGGATACCCAACAAGCATCGTCAACTCGCAAAATTTGCAAGTTCATGGGTCCGCGTGCGCCGAGCGGAACCAGACGATCAACGACGCACCGGGCGGCCTCGCGGATGTTCTGCGGCGCACCGGGTTCGCAAAGAATCGCGAACCCGCCCATCGAGCGTATTCGACGTCGAAATGCGAGGGGGGAAATGCCACCCATGAGGTTGATCGAAAAATCTATGGAATATTCATCAAATTCCGGCAGGTACGGTTGCCACACGAATTCGTCGTTTTCGCCGGTCGAAAGTGTCGAGAGGGCTTTGCGTTCGGCGAGAATGCGTATGTCGCGACCGCCCCAGCCACGCCGAGGCTTGCCAATCAAGGGGAAAACCGCATTGGTATCGTGAGGGACAGTATAGCAGGGCAAGCAAGACAGGCCCTCGCTGAGTAGCCACCGGTAAAAAAGCAGCTTATCGCGCGCCAGTTCCAGCAATGGAATATCCGAGACATAGACTGTGGCGCCCTGTGCCGCAAAAGCATCCCGGTGACGCGCGAGCAACTCCAGTTCGTATTCCGTGGATGCAAAAACGGCGCTCACGCTTTCCCGCTCGCACAGATTGAGAACGAAATCCAGGAAGGCCTGTTCTTCATTCAGCAAAGGTGACCGGAAGAAAACATCGGCGAAATAGCGCGCGACGTTTTCCTCATAACAGTCCGCCAGCAGCACGCGTATCCCAGTCATGGCGCGGAGCGCCTTGATTAAGCTCAGCCCCTGGAAGCCCCCGCCGGAGACAACAAGAACATTGGTCCACCTCATGCGGTTGCTTCGAGATAGATGGCGTAGGAGATATCCGGGTAGCCTGCGGAGACTTTCAGCAGCGCTTGCCAGACGGCCGGTGAAAGATTCAGGGTATTCAATTGCGCGGTAGTAAAGGGCTTCAGCAAAAGGCCTTCGGCCTTGGCGATCTGGAAACCCGCATCACGTACGAGTGTCGATAGCATTTCCAGGTCGAAGTAGCGTTTGTGCCCAAGGGCAAGATCCCACTGGCTCAAAACATACATGTCTTCCAACAGGCCAGCCATATGTCCCAGCAAGCGGTGCAGCGAACGCGCATTGGGCACGGCGATGAAAATACGTCCGCCGGGCGCCAGAAACTGATGCAACCTGTCAAGTACTAAGGCAGGGTTGTCCACATGCTCCAGAATGAAGCCCGCCTCGATGACATCGAAACGTCCCGGAGTCACAAAGTTCTCAAAAAATCCCTCGATCAACTCCAACCCATCGGGCATGGGCTCAAGTGAACGGCGAAAACCTTCGATGATCTGTGGCGCCCCGTCCACGACAACGTATCGCTTTAACGGGCCGCCGATCAACTTCGCGAGGATGCGCCGGGCTACTTCGGTGTGGCCGATACCCAGGCTCATTGCTGCGCTTGTTCCCTGCGATTGAATGTATAAGGCGATACGTTCCCCATAAGCCGCATGCGCGAGGAGATTTTCCTCGAAATGAGGAAAATCGGCAGTATAGGACTGCTTATATTTATCCAATTGCTCGACTTCCTTCATGTTTTTTGCTTATCGGTGAATGTCTTTGACTATGTAGGTCGGCCGGTTCTGCACCTGGTTGAATACCTTTCCCAGATAGATGCCGACGATTCCCATTGCCGTGGTCAAAATACCGAGGCTAAGCGTCATCACCGTCATGACCGAAGTGAAGCCCATCAGGGCGTCATCAAAAACCAACTTCCGAAAAACCAGATAGAAGGCGAAGGAGAAACTTAGCAGGGTAATGGTTATCCCTGTATTAAACAGCCAGATCAAAGGTTGAGCGGAAAACGAACTGACTGCATTGACCATCAGGGCGATACGCCGCATGAGCGTGTAGGTACTCCGCCCGTCGCGTTGTTTCTTGACCACAGGCAGGCCGATCTGATGGAACCCGGTCCAGGTCATCATGCCGCCAAGGAACAGATTATGATCACCCATCTGCAGCAGCGCCTCTACGAAGCGTCGGGTCATGATGCGTTCAGTGACCATGTTTTCGGGTATCTTGATGTCACTGAGAAAATTGAACCCCTTCCAGAACAGGCCGCCGCTGATCTGCTCGAACCGTCCGCCTTTGCGCGCTTCCTGGTAGCCGAAAACCATGTCGCAACCCGATTCGCGCAGCTTGCGGTGGAACTCGGCCAGCACAAGAGGCGTCACCTCCAGATCGCAATCGATAAGGAAGATCAGGTTTCCGCGAGCGTGCCGCAACCCGGCCTGTATGGCGTGATGATGGCCAAAGTTGCGCGAAAGATCGACTACCACCAATTGAGGAATATGTGACCGGCGTTCCATCGCGTAAGTCAGGGAATCATCCGGGGAGCCGTCATTGACCAGCAATATCTCGAAATGGTCACATTTTATATCGGATAGCGCTTGCAGGCACTCGGTCAGAAACTGTTCGAGAAACGGCCGTGACCGGTACATCGTGGAAACGATGCTGATCTCGGGCAGTGTATCGACGACCTCCGTTTTATTCATAATATTTGCTGTCTCCGCGCTTGTGTTCCGACAATGAGATTTGATTCAGAAACAGCGTACGCCTCCAAATACGGCAGACAACCCAAGCAGATTTCTATTATCCTGAATCCGGTAGTTGGGCGGGGTGAAGTGTGCGGTTTTTGGGGCGCAGGGCAAGACGCAACGACGCGGAATACGACCGCTAAAGTCCCAGCCAGCGCGCAATGATGTTGCGCTGCATCTCCGAAGTTCCCGAATAAATGGTGCTGCCGATTGCGTCACGTAGCGCACGCTCGACTTCGTACTCAGCCATGAAGCCGTTGCCACCGTGGATTTGAACGGTATCCAATGCCGCCTTGACCAGAGATTCGCTCACGAACAACTTGGTCATCGCGGCGTCCAGCGACGAATTTTTTGTGTGATCGAGACGCCACGCAGCACGGTACGTCAGCAGCCGCGCCGCCTCGAGTTGCACTTTCATATCGGCAATCTTGTGCGCGACCGCCTGGAATTTTCCAATCGCCTGGCCAAACTGGGAACGTTTGCGCGCATAGGCAATCGACGTTTCAAGAAGACGCTCCATCGCGCCCACGTGACTTGCCACCAGCAGAATGCGCTCCCAATCCATGGCGGTCGCAAATACGCTTGCGCTTGCACCGACAGCGCCCAGCACCGCGGTTTGTGGGACATAAACGTTCTCCAGCGTCAGCCCGCCTACCTGCGCGGTGCGCAAACCCAGCTTCTCGAACTTTTTACCGGAAGAGAAGCCGGGCGCATCTTTCTCGACAATGAATGCGGTAGTGCCTCCGTGAAACCCCTTTTGGGGATCGGTTACCGCAAATACGATCGCAACATCTCCAACAGGTCCGTTTGAGACAAACGCCTTGGTCCCGTTGATACGCCAGCCGTCGCCATCCCGCTCCGCGCGCGTACGCATCGCAAATGGGTCCGAGCCGGCGCCAGGTTCGCTGATGGCGTGCATGCCGATCAAGCCGCCATTGCACAATCCGGGAAGATAACGCTGTTTTTGCGCGTCGGTACCGTGTCTTGACAGCGGCACGACGCAGGCCAGGACGTGCGCGCAAACAGAAAATACCAGGCCGCCGTCATGGCAACCGTAGCCCAATGCTTCCAAACCGACAGCGCACGATAAAGCATCGACATTGCTCCCACCATATGCCTCATCAGCGGGAAGACCCTGAATACCCATCTCGGCGCATTTGCGCCACAGGTCGCGTGAAAACGCCTGATCGTTGTCGCGGGCAATCACGTCTTCGTTCAGCTCTCGCTGCGCGAACTTGACGATCTTGTCACGCAAGCTTTTTTGTTCTTCAGTAATGGAAAAATCCATTAATGCATCTCCTTCAAACGCTGGTAGTCAATCTTGTCCGTG
>JAKDLC010000160.1 GCA_030453055.1 Nitrosospira sp. | reverse complement strand
TGCACCCCAAAAACCGCACACTTCACCCCGTCCAACTACCGGATTTAGGTTGAAAAAGGAGCGCTGTTAATGAAAGTATCACGCATCCGCGCATTGCGCGGCCCCAATTTGTGGAGCCGTCATACAGCTATAGAAGCTATTGTTTCCTGCGGCGAAGCCGCGTGCCATCCTGGCGGACTACCGGGTTTTCTGGATCGGCTGCAGGAGCGATTTCCGGAAATCGATCTGGTCCGGCCGGCCACTCATCATGGCGCCTTGACTATGGCGCACGCATTCGAACGCGCTACGCTGGGTCTACAAGTGCAAGCCGGGTGCCCAGTGACCTTTAGCGGCACCATGGAAACGCTGGAAACCGGTATTTATCAGGTTGTTGTTGAGTACAGCGAAGAAGCGGTGGGCAGGCTCGCCACAGAACTCTCACAAGCCCTGTGCCGCGCGGCGGCCGAGGATATTGCTTTCGATTTGGCCGACGCGGTAGGCCGTTTGCGCGCCCTGAACGAAGAAATACGCCTTGGGCCGAGTACGGGTGCGATTGTCGGCGCCGCTGTTGCGCGCGGTATCCCCTTTCGCCGTCTGACTGACGGGAGTATGGTGCAATTTGGCTGGGGCAGTAAGCAGCGACGTATCCAGGCCGCTGAAACCGGCCTGACGGGGGCCGTGGCTGAGTCGATCGCGCAGGATAAGGAATTGACCCGAACGCTGCTCAGCGCTGCCGGCATCCCTGTTCCATCAGGCCGGCCGGTGGTGAATGCGGAGGATGCCTGGGCTGCCGCTTGTGAAATCGGCGGGCCGGTGGTCGTCAAGCCGCAGGATGGCAATCAGGGACAGGGGGTAGGCGTAAATCTTGCCAGCCGAGAGCAGGTGGAAGCGGCTTACGCGATAGCGGCGGAAATCAGCGGCGAAGTGCTGGTGGAGCGTTGTATTCCAGGTCACGACTACCGCATGCTCGTTGTCGGCAATAAATTGATTGCGGCTGCGCGACGCGACCCACCTGAGGTTATCGGTGATGGCGCGCACCGTATTAGCCAGTTGGTGGAGCAGGTCAATAGTGACCCGCGTCGCGGTGAGGGTCACGCCAACTCGCTGACGAAAATCCATCTCGATGAAATTGCTCTCGCCCATCTGGCAACCCAGGGTCTGACGGCAGAATCCATACTGCCTGAAGGGGCTCGCGTTTTTCTACGCAATAACGCCAATCTTTCCACCGGAGGCACAGCTACCGATGTGACCGATGACGTTCATCCCGAGCTCGCTGCGCGCGTGGAAGCCGCAGCACAAATGATAGGTCTCGACATCTGCGGCATCGATGTTGTTTGCGATGGTGTGTCGAATCCGCTGGAAGGACATGGCGCCATTATCGAGATTAACGCCGCACCGGGCCTCCGCATGCACTTGCAGCCTTCATTCGGCAAAGGACGCGCGGTGGGGGCAGCGATCATTGCCAACATGTTTGAAGATGGCGATGACGCGCGCATCCCGGTTGTCGCGGTGAGTGGGACCAACGGCAAGACCACTACCGTTCGCCTGATCGCCAATATCCTCGATTATCAAGGCATGCGTGTCGGTATGACCAGCACCGACGGCGTTTACATTGATGGTCAGCGTATTGATACCGGCGATTGCAGCGGTCCGAAGAGCGCAAAAAAAGTGCTTCTCCATCCCGACGTCGACGCCGCGGTACTCGAGACGGCACGGGGCGGCTTGTTGCGCGAAGGACTGGGATTCGATCGTTGCCATGTAGCGGTGGTGACCAATATCGGCATGGGCGATCATCTGGGTCTCTCGTATATTAATACGGTGGAGGATTTGACCGCTGTCAAGCGCGTCATCGTGCAAAACGTTATGCCGGGCACAGGCGTCGCCGTGCTCAATGCGGCCGATTCTCTGGTAGCTGGCATGGCCATCCACTGTCCCGGCTCGGTTACTTTCTTCGCCGGTGCCCCCGGCAATCCGGTCATAGCCAAACACCGCGCGCAAGGTAGACGCGTCGTTTATCTCGACGGCGGTTCGATCGTCGCCTCGGAAGGCGGTGTCGAGCACCGGATACCACTGGCTGGAATCCCGGTCACGCAAAACGGCATGGTCGTATTTCAGATCGAAAACGCGATGGCTGCCGTGGGAGCGGGCTGGGCGCTAGGCCTGGATTGGGAGATCATCCGCGCCGGCTTGGCCGGTTTTGTCAGTGACACGCAAACCGCGCCGGGTCGTTTCAATCTGTTCAGTCACCGCGGTGCTACTCTGATTGCCGACTACGGTCACAACGCAGACGCAATTCGGGCGCTCGTGCGCGCCATTGACAACATGCCGGCGAACCGGCGTTCCGTCGTCATCAGCGGGGCCGGCGACCGGCGCGACGAAGACATTCGTCAGCAGACCGAGATACTCGGCGACGCTTTCGACGAGGTGGTGCTTTATCAGGATCAATGCCAGCGAGGCCGTGCCGACGGTGAGGTGCTTGGGCTGTTGCGGCAAGGCCTGGAGAACGCGAAACGCACCCGTGACGTTAAAGAAATCAGTGGCGAGTTTGTGGCCATCGACGCCGCTTTTGCCAGCCTGAAAGCCGGTGAGCTATGCCTTATTCTTGTCGATCAGGTGGAAGAAGCGCTTGGGTACATTACCCAGCGAGTGGTCGCCGAGCTGACATGAACCTACCACATTTGGTATTATTATCGACTACAGAACGAAGTGCATCCGGTATTCGATACTATCCCGGATGTTTCATAAATTGACGCGCGCCCTTGCTGGTCTTTTGTTTCGTATGGGAATTTTGTTCAGTCGGGCGTATGAGCCACTACGCCGCTCTTTCGCAAAATCCCCCTACAAAACAAATCCTGCGCAATCATCACGCGAATTTATGAAACATCCGGACTAATCCTCATTGCAATCTGCCAAGAATAATCATAAGCTGAAACCAGTGGTTTAATGCGCTGGGTTTGCTCGGCGTGTGTTTAGTGGCTAACCAAAAAGGAGAAGACTCATGGCAAAAGATAGCATTTATCGAATAACGGAGATAGTCGGAACCAGCAAGATATCCTGGGAGGACGCCGCCAACAATGCCGTCAAGACTGCGGCAAAAACGTTGAGGGATTTGAGGATTGCGGAAATTGAAAAGCTCGATATGGTAATCGAGGACGGTAAAGTGATCGCGTATCGCGCGAGGGTGAGTCTATCTTTCAAATATGAAACAAAGAGCAAATAGCTCGACTGCGATGATCTCGCAATAAAAAAGTCGCGGACACGCGCCTTTTTTATTGCATGTTTGTGCCTGTATTTACATTATTTACAACGCGATGGCGGCCTCTTCCTCGAACTGGAGTTTCACTTTGTTATCGGTATCGATATCCACCGTCACTTTGCCACCGTTGACAAGGCGTCCGAACAGCAACTCATCCGACAAGGCGCTGCGAATCGTATCCTGAATGAGCCGTGCCATCGGGCGGGCGCCCATGAGAGGATCAACGCCGTTTTTGGCGAGATACTCTCTGAGGGCATCGGTGAATATCGCTTCCACCTTCTTTTCGTGCAACTGCGTTTCAAGTTGCATCAGGAATTTATCCACTACGCGCAGGATTACGTCTCTGTCCAGCGACGCAAAAGAAATGATCGCGTCCAGCCGGTTGCGAAATTCCGGCGTAAACATGCGTTTGATGTCGGCCATTTCGTCGCCTGCCTGCGACGACTTGGTGAAGCCCATCGAGGCCCTGGTGAGCGATTCGGCGCCGGCATTGGTGGTCATGACTATGACCACATTGCGAAAATCCGCTTTGCGGCCGTTGTTATCCGTCAAGGTGCCATGATCCATTACCTGGAGGAGGATATTGAAAATATCCGGGTGGGCTTTTTCAATTTCATCCAGTAACAGCACCGAATAGGGCTGTTTGATGACGGCCTCGGTGAGCAAACCGCCCTGATCAAAACCGACATAACCGGGTGGCGCGCCGATCAGGCGTGACACCGCATGCCGCTCCATGTATTCCGACATATCGAAGCGATGCAGATGAATGCCTAATGCGTAAGCCAGTTGCCGCGCCACCTCGGTTTTGCCAACCCCGGTGGGACCGGAAAAAAGAAACGAGCCGACTGGTTTTTGCGGGTTGCCCAAGCCGCTTCTCGCCATCTTGATCGCCGCCGTCAGCGCATTGATGGCCCGGTCCTGCCCGAATACGACCGCTTTCAGGTCGCGATCCAGCGTCTTCAGGGTGTTGCGATCATCACTGGAAACATTTTGCGCCGGAATGCGCGCGATTTTGGCGATGATGTCCTCGATCTCATGCTTGCTGATAACCTTGCGTTGCTTCGATTTGGGCAGGATACGCTGTGCTGCGCCGGCTTCGTCGATCACGTCAATGGCCTTATCGGGCAGATGCCGGTCGTTGATGAAGCGCGCCGACAATTCCACTGCGGTAGTGAGCGCAACGGCGGTATATTTGACGCCGTGATGCACCTCGTAGCGGGCTTTCAGGCCGCGCAGGATGGCGACGGTCTCTTCCACGCTCGGCTCGGGTACATCGATCTTCTGAAAACGGCGCGACAGGGCGTGATCCTTTTCAAAAATCCCCCGGTATTCGCTGTAAGTGGTGGCGCCGATGCATTTCAGTTGGCCCGTGTTAAGTACCGGTTTAAGGAGATTGGAGGCATCCAGCGTACCTCCGGAAGCAGCTCCCGCCCCGATTAGCGTATGAATTTCATCGATGAACAGGATGGCGTTGGAACTGTCGAGCAGTTGTTTCAGCACTGCCTTCAATCGCTGCTCGAAATCGCCGCGGTATTTGGTGCCAGCCAGCAGCGCGCCCATATCCAGCGCGTAAACCTGGTGGTGCGCAAGAATCTCGGGGACTTCGTTTTCAATGATTCGCCGCGCCAATCCCTCGGCGATGGCCGTTTTGCCGACTCCCGCTTCACCCACCAGCAAAGGATTATTCTTGCGGCGGCGGCACAATGTCTGTATCAGGCGTTCCAATTCCTTTTCACGACCGATCAACGGATCGATCTTGCCGGCAAGCGCCTGGCTATTCAGATTGATGGCGTAGCTTTCCAATGCACCGCCCGCACCCAGTTCCTGCTCGGTATCACCGTCGCTTTCGGTCTTGGCGCCGCCGCCTTGCGGTACCTTGCTGATGCCATGGGAAATATAATTCACCACATCGAGCCGGGTCACGCCCTTCTGATGCAGAAAATAAACCGCATGAGAATCCTTCTCGCCGAATATCGCCACCAGTACGTTGGCGCCTGTGACTTCTTTCTTTCCGGAAGACTGGACGTGCAGGATCGCACGCTGGATCACGCGCTGAAAACCAAGTGTGGGCTGGGTATCCACTTCACCGCTGCCGCCCACTGTCGGTGTGTTCTCAGTGACATGCTCTGCGAGCAACCTGCGTAAATCGTTTATATCGACCGAACAGGCGCGCAACACCTCAGCGGCGGTGGGATTGTCGAGCATGGCGAGCAACAGGTGTTCCACCGTGATGAATTCGTGGCGTTTCTGCCGCGATTCGACAAACGCCATATGTAAGCTTACTTCCAGTTCTTGAGCAATCATTTCAGGTCTCCTCCATCACGCATCTTAGCGGATGTTGATGCTGCCTCGCAAATGCGGC
>JAKDLC010000159.1 GCA_030453055.1 Nitrosospira sp. | reverse complement strand
GGAGTTGCAACGCAGCCATGTGCCGCAAAAACCGTGCAATTCACCCCGTAGCGGGCCTCACCCGGAAGGTGAGCGTCAAGTAATACGAAATATTGTTATTAATCATGAATCTGATCTATTCGATGAGCGGTCAACTACCGGATTTAGGTTTATATGAATCTATGCTGTTTTGGTTCGTCAAGGAATTTGTAAAGGCAATCCTGGGTCTTGGGCTAATCCTGGGAATTGTCGTTTTTTTCTGGTGGATCAACAGTGATGACTAGCACCACGCGCCGAACTGCCCATTAGCTGGAATTCATCGCTCGCTTTTCGTCCTTTGGCCGATTGCGTTTGATCGCTACTTTCGTCGACGCTTGCTCGGGCAGGGACTGAGCCTTGGCGATAAGTGGTTTCAGGGTGGGCAGAAGATGCTTCACGACCTGCGTGGAAAGCCCGGAGGTGAATTTATAATTCGCGGCATCCGCGCCGGGTACGAATGCGGTCATCGTTCCGAAAAAGCGGTCCCCGATGAAGAACACAAAAGTGGCCGAGCGATTTACGACGCGGGATTCCTTGATTACGCCAGGCGAGGAAAAAGTGATATAGCGATGGTCTCCCGTTCCCGTCTTCCCTCCGATAAAAATTTCAGCGCCATCCTCCTCCACAATGGCGCGGGCGAGTCGCGAACCCGTTCCACTCCCCACTACCTCGGTTAATACGCCGCGCACGGCTGCCGCCAGCTCCGGAGAGAATATTTTCTCGCCCGTGACCGGAGTCCGTTCGACGAGGGTCTCAAAGGGGGTATCAGCCGCGAAGCGCAAGCGTTCAATAAGCACGGTAGGCAAGCGTACCCCATTGTTGAGGATGATACCCATCAATTCGGAAAGGGCGGCAGGGTGATCAGCCGAGCTCCCAATGGCTGTGGCGAGGGACGGCACCAGGGAATCGAATGGATAGCCGAGCCGTTTCCAACTGCGGTGAATCTCCAGGAATGCTTCGAGCTCCAGAAGACCGCGGATTCGGACATCCTGCGAGTTCTTGTGCATGGCCTTGAACAGCCAGCTGTAGACAGCCACCCGTTGCTCCGCGCTGGCCTCGACTACCTCCTTGTATTGCGCATCGGGATGGGTAGTCAAGTAGCGCACCAGCCACAGTTCCAAGGGGTGGACGGTTACGATATAGCCCTGGTCGGCCAGCGAATATTTGCCGGGTGCATAGCGCTCGTAAAGATCATGCAGGGGCGGCAGAGTCAGGCCCTTGAAACGGGCCTGATGCGGCGCCATGAATTTCTCGAACTCGCTGAATGTGGACTCGGGATAAATATAACGGTAAGCGGCCGCAAGCCGGCGCGGTGTATGCCGAAAGCTGGCAAAAAATACCTCGTCAATCTTGGCTGGCGCTGCCATTTTACCCTTGTACTTGAGATAAAACCGGCTGATGAATTCTCGGCCTTCCTTGTCCGCAAAGCGGCCGAGATATTCTGCGCGGCCGGAATTCTCGGCGTCCTTGAGTATTCTGGCGGACGAGCCCACAACCTGAAACATGTAGTAGCGTACGATATCCCGCATCAGGCGGATATAGACCAGGTTGACCGAATCCAGCGTGGCCTCGCGTACACTTAAAATCTTTTCGTCGTCTGTACGCATGAAATTTTGAAAAACGTGCTCTCCGCCGCCGGTAAAGAACCGTTCGTCGGGATTGGCAGAATACTTGCGCTCCAATGCGGCATCCAACATGGCTGCCAGGCTTTTGTCCGGGCTATGCAGCAGATAGCCGATGGCCCAGCGACTGAGAATGTCGCTGGGGTCGGCTTGTTGCCGGCGCAGCATTTTTGGCTCCAACGTTGCATATTTTTTATGCAGCGCCTCGACGATTTCGAGGTAAGTCACCAGCGTTCTTAATTTTGCGGTGGACCCCAAATCCAGTTTGGTGCCCTTGTTGATATCCAGTGGCTGCTCGAAATTGTCCGCCTGAATCCGGAATTTGGCTCCGTCGGGCGTCAACTCGGAAAGCGTGAAACTGTATATGATCTTGCCCAGATCTTCCTTTCCCAGCAGACGCGGACCATAAAGCCCGGCAGCGCGGGCATATTCCGGCTCCTTGAGCCGGCGAAGCATATCGGTGGTATTTTTTTGTAATTCTCCGTCGAGGGTACTTTGTACGGACACATCCAGGCGATCCAGATCATACATGCGCTGTAATCCAAGCTGAGATGCAAGACGCACGCGCACCGCATTGACAGCCTTTTGGGCAGGGAAATTCCTGATTTCTTCCGGCGCGGCGGTATCGCGAAAGCTTAGCGGTAGTTTCAACGCCGCATCCCTGAGGCCGGGCTGGATCACGCCAACCTGAGTCAAGACCCGCAGATGACTGTTGGTGAGATCATCGAGCGCTTCGCGCCCGGCAAGAAGGTAGTAGGAAGGTCTGCGCTGGGCTATCATCAGACTCAGCACATGTTTATAGAGGCGCGCCGCCTCGACCAGGGCATCGCCTTCCGCAAATCGCGAATTCAGGATGTGATTGGTCTCATCGAAATCCAGGCCATACCATGCCCACAGACCATCACCCAACCCGTTCGCTTCTCCGAAACCCGGAACCGCGGCAAGCGGGACCGTATTGAGATAATCCACTACGATGCGCTTGCGGGTGGCCAACGTTTTCTGTCCATCCAGATAAGCGCGGACGGAGGCGGATGCGACCTGCTGAAACTTGTCTTTTGGCGTAAGCGTCATCCCGTTGGAAGAGTGACGATATTTTTCGATCTGCGTTGCCAGCGTGCTGCCGCCCACGACGTCGTGTTCAGACCGAAAGAATTGGATTATCTTGTCCAGCACCGCCTTGCCTAGCCGGTCCCATTCGACAGCCGGATTCTTTTTTGGATGGGCTGAATCCAGTAACTCGCGATTTTCGATGAATAGCAGACTATCCGTCACCAGCGACGGAACCGATTCAAAGTTTTCGTAAATCCGGGCCGGGTACGTAGTACGATACAATCGCTGTCCGTTATCGCCGGTAATCTCCAGGCCGGCCTGGGATTTCTCGCGGTAGGGAACAAACAGACCCTGCGCGACAATATCTTTCATGTGTGCGGAAAGGTGTGCTTGAGCATGCACATGAAAACCGTTTATTACCAGATTGTGAAGTAGTTCCGGCAGCCGGCTATAGCCCAGACGCACATCGTAGGGTCCCGACTGCGGAAAATGCAGATCGCCGTTCGGTCCGTTTTTTACCTCCCAACTCAGATCATCGGCCAGCTTCGTCAGGCGGTGCGCCTGGTACGTGGAAGTCTTCGCTTCCCAATACAGGAAGATGGCTGCAATAGTCAGCGCAGCGAGAAACAGGATCAGAACAGCAAAGGCGAAAAACTTGAAAATATGCCTTACCATGGATTTATCAAAATAATAATATGATTTCTATAGATATATATGATACGGAGACGGATTCTACGCTAAATTACAAAAATGGTTTATTGGAAGAACGCAAGGTAATCCACCGCTATTGTCGCCTTTGAAGACGTCAATTTATGAAACATCCGGGTTAAGCCGATGGAATTTTTCAGCCTCCTCCTGAAGACGATCGTTCTTCGTCCTTACGTGTTCGTGTTTCTCACCGCATTCCTGTTTTCCGCTGCCTGGGGATCACTTGGGTTATAGCGCTTCTGTGCGAACTCTCCTCCACTCGCACCGGTATCCCATTTGGCTGGTACCACTATACCGGTTCGACGGTCGGCCAAGAGTTGTATATCTCAAACGTACCATTCATGGATTCCCTCTCATTTCCCTTTCTTCTATATGCGAGCTACTGCATGGCGCTGGCCTTTCTCCTGCCCGCTACCGGCACGCAAAGCACCCGGTTCGGCATAGGATTGATCCGGGTGCAATTTCCGCTCGCCGTAAGAACGGGCTGGCCTGTCATGTTACTCACGATCCTCTTTTTCACATTCATCGACATCATTATTGACCCTGTCGCGCTCCGCGGGGAGCGCTGGTTCCTCGGTCAGATATACTATTACCCTGATCCCGGCAAGCACTTCGGTGTACCGGTGGCTAATTATATTGGATGGGCTGTCGTTGGCTTCCTTTCGCTCCAAGCCTATTTTCCGCTGGATCGCAAGCTTCCTCAGCCCCGCCTCTCTTCCACCGGACCGGTGACCGGGCGGGTACTCCTTGGTTGCGGTCTCTATTATGGTGTATTAATCTTCAATCTCACGGTAACTTTCTGGATCGGTGAATCTCTTCTTGGAATGACAGGGCTGCTCATTTATCTCCCGCTCACCGTACTGCTCGCGCTTCGGCTCCTGGGTCGCTTGCCGGCAGGTTAAGAAAGGCGAAGGAATGTGGAGAAACCATCGGATAGACAGATATAATGTTAGAAGTAAATTTTGGAATTCCCATCCTCAGAAAAAATTGGAGTGTAAATGAAGAAAGCGACCTTGTTGTTAACGGTTTTCGCATTGGCGAGTTTGACTGGCTGCTCGAAAACCGATAATTATGCGCCAGCTGAAAATGCGACCGGAGAAGACATATTTTATGCAAACTGCACCAAATGTCATAAACAGGAAGCGGCCGGCAACGTAATGGTGCTGAATTCCGCAATGGCGAATAAAGAAGCCATCATCCAGAAAGTGAATAAAGGAAGCATGTCCATGCCTGCGTTCCCCAATATCAAAGGCGAGCCGGCGCAGCGTTTGGCGGAATTCATACTCGCAAACAGCAAAACCAAGTAATCCGTCGATCAGGCGCCTGGCATGGCCGTTATCAAGTGGCTGCTTATCGTCATTGCCCTTATAGTCATCGCGGGACTGATCGTTGGTCAGCTCGGGCTGCTCAAGGGTACGCCGCCCACCGATCTGGGCGTGCGCGAGGGGAGACTCAAGCCGCCTTCAAACACGCCCAACAGCGTATCCAGTCAGGCCTCGCTCTACCCCGACCATCCGCAACGCGCATACGCCAGCATCGCCCCGCTGCCGTTGAAGGGCGACGCCGACACCACGCTGGATCGCATTGCCGGCATCATCGAAGCCATGGATGGCGCGAAAATAGTCAAAAGGGAACCCGGCTACCTTTACGCACAGTTCACCACCCGGCTCATGAAATATGTGGACGACACCGAGTTCTGGTTCGATCCGGCTGCGGGGGTAGTTCAAGTGCGCTCGTCCTCGCGCCTGGGAAGCAGCGATTTAGGGGTCAATCGCGAGCGTATCGAGTTTATTCGACATGCACTCGGTTCTGCTTGAGCGCCCCGCCTGATGCGCCGTTTCCTGCTCGCATTTCTTGCACTGGCATTACTTGTGATGGGTGCTGCCTGGTTGATGTTGCGCGGCAGCCTGCCTCGATACGGCGGAACAGTGGACGTAGCCGGCCTCGCTGCGCCAGTCACTGTCGAGCGCGATGCACTTGGCAGCGTGACGCTGCGCGCACAGGATCGCCAGGATGCGGTTCGGGCGCTCGGTTACGTCCATGCGCAGGAACGCTTTTTCGAGATGGATCTGATGCGGCGCAGCGCAGCCGGCGAGTTGGCGGAATTGTTCGGGCCAGCCGCATTGCCAGCCGATCGCAAAACACGGGTGCATCGCATGCGTGCTCGCGCGTCGGCAGCATTGGTACGGTTGCCGGCGGCGCAGCGGCAGTTGCTCG
>JAKDLC010000015.1 GCA_030453055.1 Nitrosospira sp. | reverse complement strand
AATTCAGGCAAGTGAGAGTCGATCCGAGTATGCGACATTGAAACATAACCGGCGTGAGCAATTGCTTGCGCAGAAATTTGTATCAGTACAAGATCGCGATGAGGCGGCGACAGAGAAGCAGCTGGCTGAGGCGGAGCTACGGGAGGCGCTCGACAATAAACGCGTGGCGCAGCTGGAATATCGACGTGCCAGCGAACAGCTGCGGTTACGGACTGTGAAAAGTCCATTCAATGGAATAGTCATCGACCGGATGATGCACCCTGGGGAGTTGACAGACGCGAGGAGCGATAATCGAAAAACAATTTTGAGAGTGGCGGATATTGCGGTCTTGCATGTGGAAGCGCTGCTGCCACTTGAAGCTTATGGAAAGATCAAACCGGGACAATTACTGGAAGTGGTTCCGGAAGCACCCATTGGTGGTTCCCACAAAGCTAAAGTAAAAATCGTAGACAAAGTCATGGATACAGCGAGCGGAACTTTTGGGGTGCGAATGGAAATTTCTAATGAAGATTTTAAGCTGCCTGCGGGCATAAAATGCAAGGTGAGCTTGCCGGGAGTAACGCCGCGTGTCGCGGGTCAGGCTATCCGTCAGCGAGCAACGGCGCGTATTCAATCTTCTTCCGAGCCCACCAATAACCCCGAGCCCACAAATAACCCATGAATGAAATTATCCCAACCCCCAGCGGTTGACCGCTCATTTTTTAATTTTACGCATAGTCATCCCCAGTGCCGGCATGCTCTCTCACTTCCACCTTACCCGATATTCACTTGGCCGGCCGGATATTGAATATTTTCGCCACGCACATTGGCCAGGGTAAACGCGATGGTCAGCGGCCCTACACGGCCAATCAACATCAGCGCGATGATGATGCCCTGCCCGGCGGCGGACAAATGGAGGGTTGCCCCTCGTGATAATCCCACCGTGGCGGCGGCTGAGACCGCTTCAAATGTCAGGTCGAGGAAATCTCCCTTTTCGGTGATCGTCAATAAAAATATGCCAGTACTGACATAAAGCAGCGAGATGACGATGATCGCCAGTGATTTACGGATGATATCGAGTCGAATACTGCGGCCAAATACCACGGGGCGTTCGCGTCCCCGCAAAAACGCCCAGGTCGCCAGCAGCGCCACAATGAAGGTGCTCAGTTTTATCCCGCCGGCCGTCGAGCCGCTGCCGCCGCCGATGAACATCAGTCCTATGATAAAAAATGCGGTGGACGGAAATATCGCTCCAATATCCAGCGTATTAAAACCAGCGCTGCGCGGTGCAACGGCCTGGAACCAGGCTGCCCATAGTTTCGCGCTCCAATCGGGTAGTGCGCCCAGTGTGGCGGGATTGCCGTATTCGAGTACCAGAATTACAATCATGGCGATTGTATTGATAATCAGCGTGCCGACCAGCATCAACTTGGTATGCAGCGCAAAGTGCCTGAAGCGCCTTTTGCCTATGATGTCGGCTATGACGACGAATCCGATTCCGCCAGAAATAAACAGCAAGGGAATAACACTATTAATCAGTGGGTTGCCTGCATAGGCCGTCAGGCCATCCGTCGTTAACGCAAAACCGGCATTGTTGAATGCCGCAAGGGTGTGAAAAAAACTGTAAAACAAACCCGTGCCCCAGCCCATTTCCGGCACCCATTGCAACGCCAGAAGCGAAGTGCCGAGCAGTTCCATAATCGCGGTAAATCCCATCGCCCATACCATCACACGCCGAATATCGCCTTGTCCGGTGTGATTGAATGTTTCGCGCAACGCGGCGCGGTGCTTCAGCGCCAATTGGCCCCGGGTCAGATGAATGACGATGATCCCGAATGTCATCAATCCCAGGCCGCCGCATTGCATCAGAAGCAGCAATATCCAGTGACCCAGTAATGTGAAGTGTGTGCCGGTGTCCACGACCGCAAGCCCGGTGACGGTCGAAGCGGACACGGCGGTGAAAAGGGCCTGTAGCCACGATGTCGGCTGATGACTCGCGCCCGGCAGTTTTAACAGCAGGGTACCGATGAAGGCCAGCCCGATATAGGAAAGAACCAAGGCCTGTGGCGGCGTCAGACCGAGAACTTGCGTCTTTACCCGCTGAAGCAGTTCCAAGCCGGGTGATGCTTGTATCATGCTAAATCCGCGGTTGTAGCGGCCTCACCCGGAAGGTGAGCGTCAGATAATAAGAAATATCGTTATTGATCATAACGCTGATCCATTAGATGAGCAGTCAACAACCGGATTCAGGATCATAGATACTTGGTGATTTTGCGCAGATTGCCAATGGCGCCCCACAACAGAATTTTATCGTTGAGCTTGAATTCGTAGCGTTGTGGGGGCGGCGCCATCACTTGATCCAGATGTTTGATGAGTAAACATTGCAGGCCATTCTCGGATAGATGCAGTGCATCGATGCTTTGCCCCGCAAGCCGTTCTGACGCACGCACTTCGACGGTAAACTGGTCGTCTCCGAAACTGATGTAGTCCATGACTTCGGGATAGACCATGCTGCGTGCAAGACGCAGACCCATTTCGTGTTCGGGATGCACAATATGATCGCTACCCAGTTTTTCGAGAATTTTATGATGATTGGGATTGAGCGCTTTTGCCCACACTTTAGGTTTGGGCATACCCTTGACAATCAGCGTGGCGAGAATGTTGGCTTCGATATCTTCTCCGATGGCGACCACGACGCCATCGCATTCATGTACGCCGAGGTCGCGCAATACTTTCTCATCGCGTGCGTCGGCTATCACTGCCTGTGTAATTCTATCGGCGATGTCGTTGACGAGACCGGGATTGAGATCAATGCCGATAACATCATTGCCCAGGCGCGAAAGTTCAAGGGCAATGGTGGATCCAAAGACGCCAAGGCCGACAACGGTATAGGTATGCTTCATGAAGAAGGTTCAATCATTTCATCCCCGGTGCTGAGCTTGGCGGGCGAATAGCGGAGGCTGGGCAGGTGGGGAGACCGGTCCCGCTTGCTAAAGAACCTGACGGGCGTGATGCACCTTATGATTCCTGTCGCCTTTTCGCTTGCGTGCAACCCGGACGCGAGCCATTTTATCAGAAGAGGCGCCCTCCCGCCGAATGCCGAATGCCGCAGCACGGGTTCATTTCATCCGGCACAGCCGGCGCATGGCGGAGCCCTATTGCCCCAAATCGGAACTGATTTCCAGCGCCACGAACTGGGTGAACTGCTTTCTGCTGAAGTTGTTGTCGGCAACCAGCACGAGAGTGCGTTTGCCATTGAAGATCGGGCCAAGGGTGATGCCTTCGATGTTGCCCACCGAAAGCGTGGAGCCATCGGTATTTTTCAGGTCCGACAAATCCAGTAGCAGCGTTTTGGTCACCGGCTGGATGCTCTCGCCCGCAATCGACCCCATCTCCGAGATATCGGTGGCGCCTCGCGCATCCGCGTAATATAGCCGTACGGTGTAGCCGGTCGCGATGTTGCCGGGTGTGTCTGCGCCAAACGTGAAAGAGCGCTCGATCGTGATGAACTGGCGGTCTCCGATGGCGATGAAGTCGGTCAGCCCATTGGTGGCAAAACCGCCTATTGAGGGCGGGGCGAAGACAACGGGGCCGACCTCGTAAATGTATTCGGAGCGGGGCTTTCCGCTCTCGATGTCGAAGGACAGAATGCGCGTGCGGGAGCCCGTGAGCACGTTGGCGGGCGGCGTATCCTGGATCAAGCCGTTTTCGGTGGCGGTATACAAAGTGTTGCCGTCAACCGATATCGCCAGGCTCTCGAACGCCAGATTGTTGTAGATGCCTCTATCGCCCGGAAATATCCCGATATTGGAGCCCCTCGGGTGGTAACGAACGGGTACCGCGAAATCGCGGCTATGGCTGCCGTCAGGATTCATTTCCCGCACGGTCGGATTCTGAAAACCCAACATGCTGCGCTGGCCTTCGTTGCTCCAGTAAATCTTGTTACGGGCGGCGTCGAAGCGCATGCCTTCCGGGTCCACGGAATTGCTTGCGAACGCACCTCCGCCGGGTTGCTGGATGGTGGTCACCGCGTGGAAAGTCACGCCGGCCATGCCGGGCTCGGAAGAGCGCTCAAATTGGGCAAGATCCAGGGATAATTCATAAAAACGCGCCGGATTGGTTTTGCTCCGGTCGTCACTGACCGCCAGGTAACGGCCGGTGCGCGGGTTGTAATCCAGTGAGGACAAGCCACCGACGGTCGTACCGTCGAAGCGTGTTTTATTGGGTACGATCTGCTGGCCGATATAGCTCAGGTTGAAGTCGGCGGCGTGACTGGTGATATGAGGGGCGCCCGCAAAGAAGCCCGCGGCCAGAATGACGAGAATATCTATTCTCATAACGATGAATTTCTCCCCCGAAATAATCCCGATCGCAAAAAAAATCCAAGAATACTTGTTTTTTACGTTTCCTGAACTATAAAGGAAAAGGGGAACGATGGTGCGTAGCCCGGTTGGTAAATGGGGGAGTTCGTAAGGTCGTTCAGCCTGTTGCTGTAGCCAGAATCAACCGTTCGGGAGAAAAAAATGAAATTTCAAGCTTTTAAGGCCTGTCAATTGGTTACCGCTGTAATCACCGCCTGTCTTTCGTTCGGCGCTCATGCGCAAGTAACGCTAATTCAATCGCCGGATTGGGAGATCGACGTTAGCAACTTTGGATTTTCCGACTACCTCGGCGATCTCACCCCCGGTTTTGAAGGCCGCGAATACCTTTCCGGTGAATGGGCAGGCGCTATCGGTTATCAGGGTAAAGCGCCCACTTGGCTGGAGCCTGATTTTGTCTTTCCGGATTGGACAACAAATTCTGATTTTTCCGTTGTGCAACCAATGACCCTTGGTATACCCAATAGCTCCGGCCTACCAACGGCGAGTTCGGTAATCTCCAACGGTACGCTGAAGGTTATCCAGAATCTGGAAGTTGTCGATACGGTCACTGGAATAGCAATGGGAACCGCTGCCGCCTCAAGCGCCACTGGCTCCTCGTTGCTATCTAACCGCTATGTTTTGATGCATTCCTATACCTTCCAGAATATATCCGCCGCTCCAATTGAAGATTTGCAGTTTTTTCAGTTTCTGCATGGTTTGAACTCCCAATCCGGCGTCTACGATAATCGTGATTATAACGGTGTGATGAGTGACTACCGTTACGACGTTACGCAAAGCGGGCACTTCGAACTATCTCTTCCTGGAATTCCCGAATTTCCTGTATTCCCCCAGCTTGACTACATCGGATTTCACAGCAAGATAGCGCCGAGCGCATTCGAAATCGGGCGGTATGGAATTCAGGGAACTGATGATCACTTAACCGGTAAGCCTTCGGTAGGAACGCACCTTTCAGTGGAAGCCAATTCTCTGAGCAATGTTGACAGTTTTGCGCCGAACGAGCTCTGGTTGGCCGGGGCCCAGCGTTTCGACCTCGGAACACTCGATTCCATGCAGTCAAAAACTTTTGACGTTGCCTTGTCGATTCTCACGGGGTATAGGGTCGACAGTGACACAAATACAGGAAGCATTGGCGGTGGCGCGACAGCTGCGGGCGGGATCGATTATAATTTTAGCGGAACTCATGACCCAGGTACTTTCTTCATTGATTATGCATTAGAAGATTCCGCGGGTATCTCTGCATTCGTAAATATGGGAGAGTTCGGCGAACCAACCTTTGGGGCAATCGACGGATTGACTCCGTTGTGGGACCTCGATTACAGCGGCAGCTTCAACGGTCCACTTCGGCTCACATTTGGCCTCGATCCCACGTTGCTATCATCAGCCATTGACACTGATCAACTACGAATCTACCACTGGACAAACGGGGCTTGGGAAGACTTGGGCGGTAGCTTTAATGCCTCGAATAACACATTCACGGCCTCTACCGATAACTTGTCGCCGTTTGCTCTGGGCGTAGTCCCAGAACCCCATACTTACGCGCTGATGCTGGCCGGGCTGGCACTTCTGGGTTTTGCGAGTAGAAGAAAAAACACTGCCCTGAGGTGAGATATATCGAGGCCTATACGTTAAGGCTATTGTTTCCCGGTTAGAATTGGAGGTCATAAGCGGGTCTACCCACTTTGCATCCCGCGTAGTTTGCAGCGTAGCGGATAGGCCATCGGCAAGCAGCCGGCTCGTAACTTGGCGCTACGGGAATAAAACATGACTCCTACTCCCCGGCCAACAGGCATGACCGGACGATTCCGGCTGGCGTTAACCGTGGTCTTCCTGGTGGCTGGTCTATCCGGATGCGCCAGTTTCAAAGAAGTCAAGACATTTGCGTCGATTTCTTCGAATGCAGCCAGCTACGAAGCGCTCACTGAAGACTATATCGGCGCGCTCGATCGGCGCAAGCAGTATCAGCCGCCGAAATTCCATGGCGAACTGGAAGCGATAAAAATACGCCGGGAGGCGCAACGCGCCAGTCTGGATGTACTCCGGGAAACGTTGATCGATTACATGCGGGGCCTCGAAGGTCTTGCTTCCGGCGATACCCGAATTTTCGACAGCTCGCTTAAAGATGTCAGTGACAGCCTCAACGAGGCCACGTTGCTCGACAGGAACGAGAAACAAGCCGTCGGCGCGCTATCGACGCTGCTTGCCCGCACAGTCACCAGCCTATATCGGCGGCATGAAATGAAAGAGCTGATTCAGGAGGGCAACCAGCCGCTTCAGGATGTGATCGAGGCCATCCGCAAGATTGTGAGGAACGGCATTGCCGCCGACCTGCGGGTCGAAGCCGTAATGGTGGGGAGGTACTACGACAACTTTATGTTCGCGCCGGACAACCCTGCCGAGCCGGTAGCGATGGCGCTGGCAAAAGAAGCCAGGGCGGAAGCGATGGGGCGGATTGACAGCCGTATCCGGGCGGCTCAGAGTTACGATGCCGTGCTGGAGAAGATCGCCGCAGGGCACCAATATCTTTATGATCATCGGGATAGGATCGGCAACGATGAATTCGGGCGGCGACTCAAGCCATATATCGATGAGCTTCGGGCTGCTTACCAGAACCTGCGCGATGCTTCACCGTGAAAGGGTATAGGGGACGTTATGGAAAAACTTACGCCGGATGATGCTTTCAAACTGGGCGACCAGTTCCGCGATGCGGCAATTGTGCTCGGAGAGTGGCGCATCAAAAATCGAGCCAGCTTGAGCCAATCCCAGTGGGATAAGCTCGATGATCAGCAAATCACCCTTCTGAACATCGCATCCAGCCTATATACCGGCGCGATAGGGCTGGTCCTGACGGATAGCCAGACTCCGCTAGCGCGCTTGCAGTCCGGCATCGAGAGCGCAAAGTCGGCGGTGAAGCATATCGAAAAATTCAAGCAGGCGCTTGACCTCGCCTCCGCGCTGATTCTCTTTGGCGGCGCGGTTTATTCCGGCAACGCGGCGGGAATTCCCGCCGCGATCGTCGCGCTGCAAGACGCCACCGAAGCGATTGTTACATCTAACCCGGATATTTCATAAATTGACGCGCACGTCGCGATACAAATACTTGTCTTTTCTGTTCCATGAGCTATAAATAATAAAAATGTGGGAGGAGTAGCGCGTGATTATTCATGCGGCGAGAAGGGACTATGAATATCGTCATTCCGGGCTTGACCCGGAATCCAGCAGGCGTAGCAGGCGTATGCCGGCTTAGCGCAGCGTAACCCGACGATTTTTTTACGGAGGACCCATTATGGCAAAAAAGAACGCTCCCGGTCCCGGGAGCAAGGAGCCGAAAGCGGCTCCGAAGGAATCAAATGAGCCGATCAAAAACCCGGATATCTCTGTGCTCGCCCGGTATTCGCCAACGGGAGGCGCGCAAGCCCACCCGGACTGGGTAAAAGCAAAATTCCCGACGTATATCGAGCCCCACGACAAACATGGAGCAACGAGCGTGCGCCAGCTCACGCACAAGGGACATGACATCAAGATCATCACTACCTATCGCATCGAGGTGGATGGAAAACCGGCCGGCATGCACCTTTCCGTTGACAAGGACGGGCAAGTGTACACGCATGCCACGCCATTCGTAACGTACTCCTCGGCTGTCGATCTGATGAAAGAAGTCATGAATGCTTACCCGGATGCGTTCTCTGCTTCCGATCCGGGCGCCGGTCATGATCATGACCATAATAGCCACGAGGGGGGGCACTCATGATCCGCCGTAATTTTCGCACCGACGCCGCCGCTGCGCAGACATTCATCGATGGAGTAAAGCGGCTGAAAGACCCGGCCCAGTTTCCGTGGCCGGGCCGGGACGATTTGTCGATGTATGACATGTTCGTCTTCTGGCATCACCAGTCGATGATGATGATGACCCCACCCGACCAAAGCGATCGCAATGCGGCGCACTCCGGTCCGGCATTCCTGCCCTGGCACCGGTACTTTCTGATCACCCTGGAAGGCTTCCTGCGGCAGGCGGTCGATGATACGAACTTCAGAATTCCATACTGGGATTGGAACGCCGACGCGGAATTGCCTGACCCGGTCACATCCCCGGTCTGGAGCAATGCAAACCTCGGTCAGTTTGCCGGTGCGGACTGGCGGGTCCGTCTGGAAATGAGCCTGAGCACGGGCGACTTGCAGATAGTGGATCGGCCGCTGGAACGTGCTCTCGGGCAGGGAGGAAGGCTGCCTACGCGAGATGGGGTGCGTACGGTCATACGCAACCAGACAGCTTATGACTCACCCCCGTTCGATTCGTTTTCGTCTGACGGGGTGAGAAATCATGTAGAAGGATGGATTGGAAGAGAACGCATTCACAACAATGTACATGTCTGGGTTGGCGGTGACATGTCTTTGTCATCATCACCGAACGACCCGGTCTTCTTTCTGCACCATTGCAATGTGGATCGTATCTGGGCCGCATGGCAGGAAGAACACCCGAATTCGGCCTATCAGCCGGATATGACTGCGCCGGATACGCTCCAGTTTCACCGGATCGATGATGCGCTTTACAGCGTCTTTGAGGATACGGTTACGCCACGCGAAATGGTCGATTACAAGCGGTACTACGAATATGACACGATCTCCGATCTGACAGAGCCTTAAGCGATGACGGACTACCCGTCATCGGGGTGATTCGACCGCATCAGCCGCTATTTCACTTCCCGAATGCGATCGGCTTTTTCCTCCAACCGGTCGGCACGAGACTCGGATATATCGCGTGCGGCCTCAGCGGCACGGTCGGTAACTTTGCTGTCCAGCCCCGGATCTCGGCTTTCAATACGGTCAGCCACTGCTTCTCCGCGTTCGCGTACGGTATCGGCCTTGTTTTCCAATAGATCCGCCTTGTTTTCCAGCTTTTGGTCTATTATGGCCGCTCTGTTTTCCTGCGCCTGGTCCACTATAGCCGCCTTGTTTTCCGCCTTTTGGTCCACTATAGCCGCCTTGTTTTCCCGCGCTTGTTCCAGTAAATCCGCTTTGTTTTCCAGCACTTCTTCGCGGCGTTCTTCCTTCGGCGAATCGCAAGCGGTGAGCGCAAGCGCCAGCGTTGCCGCGGTGAACACAGGTTTCAAGTAGTTCATGATAATCGTCTCCAATACGGTTAAAGGTTGGGTAGACAGAAATTCAAATTCCGCTTCCCTCGGACGAGCGTACATACAAAATAAACCTCGCAAGATATAAGAATAACCGCCGCCGCAGTCTTTTTCTGTGCGTTGCCGTACCGAATGGACTAAAAATCACGAATATCCACCCGTCCGTTGCCGAGTGAGCTCGGCAACGGAAGTAGATCGGATCACGGCGGGAAAATTAGCAATCAGCCCGCCACCTAACCGGCAGAGAACGGTGAGATGGAGACGAGTGGGGATTAGCGATGATCTATTCTTTTCATCGCACCTAACGTTCTTCCGAAATCCAGTGGGTGGCGTAACGGATCAAATCGGCGCCGTCTTTCAAATTCAATTTGGTACGAATGTTGAAGCGGTGCGTTTCGATGGTTTTGATACTGCGGCTAAGCAACGTGGCGATTTCCTGGCTGCTATGTCCGGCTCCGATCAAATGCAGCACTTCAAACTCACTGGGGGTCAAGCTGTTGATCAACGGTTCAGACTCAGAGCCTCCGGTCACGACTCGATTCAACAGCTTGGCGTGCATTTGCTTGCTGAGATAAAAATTCCCCTTCAATACCTCGCGGATAGCGTTTACCAGTACTTCACCGGGTTCCTGTTTCATTACGTAGCCACGCGCACCGGCCCGCAAAGCGCGTTGGGCATAAACGGCTTCGTCATGCATGGAGACCATGAGCACGGGCAATGCGGGAATCCGGTGATGCACGCTTTTTATGACCTCAAAGCCGGAGAGGGTTTTCAGGGACACATCCATCAGCACGATATCGGGACGAGGCTCCGTCTTGAGTCTGGCCAGCGCTTCATCACCGTCACCGGCCTCGGCAATTACCTCCATATCAGGCTCGAGATTGATGAGCATCGCCATACCATGCCGCAACATGGCATGGTCGTCCACCAGCATGACTTGTGTTTTCAAGCCTGACATATACGGGTTCCGCAGACAGGGGATTCCTTAGACCATTCGCATTTCAAGCCGCACTTCCGTTCCGCCTTTGGGGCACGACAGAAATTCCAGTGTCGCGCCGAGCTGCTTGGCGCGATAATGCATAATTTTAATGCCCATCCCCGGTGTCGCCCCGGTTTTGGTGTCAATACCGGCAAAACCGCTGCCATTGTCGCATATCGAGAGGCTGAGCATATCTTCCGCCAAAGCCAGCGAAATTGTCACATGTTGCGCGCCACCGTGGCGTATTGCATTGTTGACGGCCTCCTGCGCAATCCGGTAAAGGTTAAGCGCAATATCCTTATCCTTTATAAGGATTTCATTTTTGCATCTAAAATCACAAGTAATTTTATAGGTAATTGCGATTCTCGATGCAAAAGCCTGTAGCGCAGCCATCAGGCCATTGGTTTCCAGTTCAAACGGAAGCAGCCCCTGCGCGAGCTGTTTGCAATGCATCACGGCGACCTGCGCTTGTGTCGCAATGGAAGCGGCGACCGTTGCCGCATCCTCACTCCCCGAAGCGAATATTTTTTTCTCCAGAGCCTTGGCTTGATAGCCAATGGCCGCAATCTGCTGTCCAAGATTGTCGTGCAACTCCTGTCCGATCGAACGCTGGTGTTCTTCCGCTATGGAAACCAGTCTCTGCTCCAAATGTTTGCGCTCGAGCCACCCCCCCAGATCACTCGCGATGGCGTCGATGAGCCTCTGCTCTTCCGGCACCAGGAATGGCTTGTCTTCGGGATAGAACACGCGCAATTGGCCGCATGGTTTGTTGTTGGTGCTAATCTTTGATTGCAGCTCGTGCGTAAGGCCCTGGCCATGATTCCCGGAGGTGAATCGTCTGCCCTCGAGTTCGATCACGGCGGCCGCATTTTCCGGGAATTGCATTGCGGGTATCAGGTGCTCAAAAATCTGCTGGCAGACACTATCCAGCGATAATTCCAGCCCCATGCCACGGCGAATCTCGTAGAGACAGGTGATTTCCTTCAAACGCTCGCGCAGCGTCTCATCGAGCTGCTTGCGCTCGAGCCATCTCCCCAGATCGCTTGCGATGGCGTCGATGAGTCTCTGCTCTTCCGGCACCAGGAATGGCTTGTCTTCGGGATAGAACACGCGCAACTGGCCGCGGAGATTATTGTTGGCGCTTATCTTCGATTGTAGTTCGTGCGTAAGTCCCTGATGATGATTCCCGGAGGTGAATCGTCTGCCTTCGAGTTCGATCACGGCGGTAGCAATTTCCGGGAATTGCATTGCGGGTATCAGGTGCTTGGAAATTTGCTCGCAGACATTATCCAGCGATAATTCCAGCCCCATGCCCTGACGAATATCATAAAGGCAAGTGATTTCCTTCAGACGCTCGCGCAACGCCTGACCTGCGCTTGCATCCTCTTCCGTCACGGGATGGACTGGAACTGCTATGGCGCGTTTAACCTTGCTGGTCATTGAGGACCCTCATCATTCGATCAACCTGCTGGTTCTGCTTGTTTCGTGGTTGCAATCGCAACCATCTGTCCGGCCGCATTCATGTAAGTATCATCGCGGAAACACCGCATTGCCAAGTTTATACCAGTTTCCACTTCGGGCGAACTCTTCTTCTCGTAAATAGGGTCTGGAGAGTGAGCAAGTGTCATCTCTAAAGCCTATCGCCAAGAGTTGAGAGAAAGGCCCCCGCTGCCGGTATGAGCAGGGATTACATGACAAAGTAATGGGGGTGTATCAGTTCTGAATCGCTGCTTGATGTTGCGATGCCCCTTGACGTTCACGTGCTAGTCGATGTGGACCTTGACGGTCATTTCATAGCGCTGCGATGGCAAGGGCAAAAGCAGGGCTTCTATGTCCATGTGCGCAGGCCGATAATTCCCCAATAGGCAAGGTATGCGGTGGAAACCAGCATTGCCCAGATAACTGATGTCGAATACCAGCGGACAGCCCGACGAGTTGCTTGTTTTGGCGTATACCACAAGACAAGACCGCTTGTTATGGAAGCGATAGCAAATACAACGGTTGCCAAGAAAATGCCGCCAGACCAGATGGTTAAATTTCCTAAAAGCGATAGGGCGTTAGCGTTGCCCTCGACGAGAAGGACTATGGCGACTGTAATCACGGCGCTCAACACGGCGAGCAACGGGAAGCCAAGAATAACGCGCTCTGTCGGCTGAAAAAAATTCTTTCGGATACATCCCAGCAACCAGAAAGGCGCATAGATGAGCACTGAAATCAAAGCCAATGCAATCCACGCTGCAAGTACGATTTGGGTGATGGCGATCCAAGTAGGGATGCGCTTCATCGTCATCATTCCTCCATACAACTGAATGAATTCTCCTTCTCCATTCGGCGTTAGTAATTTGGCTGTGGCAACTGGGTCAGAGAGTTGGCGAAATTGCGTGCCAGCGACGGGGACAAAAGCTAGATCTGGTCCTGTCAGCGAAGTCAGAAGTAGCCTGCCATCGTCTACACTGACATGAGTCATACTCATCAGACGCTCTGCAAAGTAAGCAGTCTTCGCGCGCGGCGAGTCGGAAATGTACCAACCTGCGTAGGAACTGGCATTCGCAGGGAGGGATGCGACTGTGGGCAAAGGTGGTTTCTGCAATTCCCGCGTGATGTATGCCCGAATGGCATTACCGATTTTTATGGCAGCGTCACCATTGTCCGTATTGATACTGTAAAAGTAGCCTACGCTAAAGTTCGGTAAATAGGCCATTTCTGTCAAGCCGCCCTGAACACCACCGGCGTGCCCGTGATAAACGAATCCGTCCTGGATGCTGGAGTAGCTGCCGAGTCCGTATCCATCCTTGAGCCCTTCCTGCGCTGCCCAGGTGCGGGTTGGAACTTCCATGCGATCGATGGAGGCGGCTGGCATCACCTGCATGCCGTTTACGGTGCCGCGGTGAAGGTAGAATGAAAGGTAAGCCGCCATGTCTTTGGCGGAAGCGTTTATCGCGCCTGCCGGGCGGTAGAGAATGTTCCAGTAGGGATAGGGGGTTTTGCCGTCGAGATGATAGAGCGACGTAAGCGTCGCGGATGCGGGCGGAAAATACGTCGCTGTTTTCATGCCGATAGGGCTGAAGAAGTTTTGCGCGACAAAATCTTCGAATCGTTGTCCCGTGAGCTTCTGGACAATATAAGCGGCAACGGCCGATCCCGAGTTGCTATATGCCATGCGAGTGCCCGGCGGCCAACGGGAGATTCGTGAGCGCCGGCCATAATAAAGTTCTTCGCGCAAATCAAACTTTAAGTTGTCTTTCGCATATTCGTGCAAATGCAGGTCTTCCCAGCCGGTCGTATGCTCCAGCAAATCGACGACTCGTACCGGGTCGCCCGCCTCCCATTGATTCTCGAACCACACCTCGGGAACCAGCTCATGCACGGAGTCTGTCAGAGAAAGTTTTTTCTCATTGACCAACTTGAGGATCGATAGCGAGACAAATGCTTTGGAGACGGAACCGATACGAAACAGGGTGTCCGCCGTCGCCGGTCGGTTATCGGATACGTCGGCTCTGCCAAGACCTGCAATCCACTCCGGACCATCTCTATGCATGATTGCTACCGACAGGCCCGGCGTGCGTGTGTCTTTGAGAATCTTTTCAAGCTCCTGTTGGAGTTCGTTGATGGACCGGGGCGCCTTCGAAGTATCTGCTTCTTTGCTCTGCGCAACATAGGTCGTAGCGAATAGCAGACAGAGGAAGAAAATATGGATGAGGAATCTCCTCTTCTGTATGTTCAGCAATTAACTCCGGCGAAATATTGACATATCACTCTCACGAGGAAGAAGGCTTGTAGATGATAGGCACATCATTTTCCACGCAAAAGTTCCGTGGTTCAATACCCCGATGCAATCCAGCAGTGGCGAGTAACTGATTCCTTGCGACCCTGAAGCCATTTTGCATCGTCAAAAGCGTCGAAACTTGATGAAAACCATCTGCATTAGTTATTCACGGCCCGGTGCTGTGAGCTGATGGTAGCCACATCATTATTTCTCGCAAAAAACGCTTCCACTTCAGCCAGTCAGTATTAGCGGCGATGGTACTTGCTATTGCCTTTGCCATTTCCAGTTGCTGTGCGCGCATGCTATAGCCAGGCACAGTTTTGGCTAGCGGGCCGGTGGAAAAAAATGAGTCGATATCAGGCATGGAAGTTATGTGCGTCCCCGTACATAAAAACGTAGTATCGCTCGTTAACATGGAATCAATCACAAAAATAGTTGCGATTCATTTCGTCTCCGTTTGCGAATACCCTTATCCAATCAGCATTCAGATGAATATTACAGCAAAATAGTAATGTATAAAGCAATTCTGCTACTTGCCCTGGCGATTACAGTGGCGTACTCTGCCTAAGATGGCGAGAAATTCGAGATCGAAACCGGTGAAGACGGCAAGCGCATCGAGATTGACGATTAAATGGCATCAAGCCGCGAGCGATGTAGAGGGATTCGATTCCCTGGCGGAGCTGGCGCTGGATATGCGATCGTCCTGGTGGCACGACACCGACCACATCTGGCGACAGCTGGATGCGGCGCTCTGGGGGTTGACGCATAATCCGTGGGTTGTTTTACAGACCGTTTCCCGGGAGAAACTTGAGGATGTTTTTGCCGATCCCACCTTCCGCAAGAGCGTTGACAATCTGGTGCAGGCTCAGCGCGATGCGATGAGCGCGCCTGGCTGGTTTCAACAAACATGGCCGCAATCTTCCCTGACGTGTGTCGCCTATTTCAGCATGGAGTTCATGCTAAGCGAGGCGCTGCCCATTTATTCAGGCGGGCTTGGCAACGTGGCGGGCGATCAGCTCAAGGCCGCCAGCGATCTGGGCGTGCCGGTCATCGGCGTGGGATTGCTCTACCAGCGAGGCTATTTTCGCCAGGTGATCGACAAGAACGGCGCCCAGCAGGCCCTATTCCCGTATAACGATCCCGGTCAGCTGCCCGTCACGCCGCTGCGCCGCCCGGACGGCGAGTGGCTGCGGCTGGAAATCCAGTTGCCGGGCTACGCCGTCTGGATACGCACTTGGCAAGTCCAGGTGGGGAAGGCGAAGCTGTATCTGCTGGATAGCAACGACGCGGCCAATTTTCCCGCTCATCGAGGCATCACCAGCGAGCTTTACGGCGGCGGGCCGGAATTGCGCCTCAAGCAGGAATTGCTTCTCGGCATTTGCGGATGGCGGTTGCTGGCCGCACTTGGCATCAAGCCGGAAGTCTGCCACCTGAACGAAGGCCACGCGGCCTTTGCCATCCTGGAACGCACCCGAAGTTTCATGGAGGAAACCGGACAGACTTTCGATGCCGCATTGTCCGCCACGCGCGCGGGCAATCTTTTTACCACTCACACGGCGGTGGCCGCCGGTTTTGACCGCTTCGCTCCTACTCTCATCGAGCAATATCTCGGCGACTACGCCGAAACGCAACTCGGAATGACATGCCACGATTTACTGGCGCTGGGCCGGCAAAATCCCGACGATGCGTCGGAGCCTTTCAACATGGCCTATCTGGCGATCCGCGGCAGCGGGGCGGTCAATGGAGTGAGCCGTTTGCATGGAAGCGTGAGCAGGCATCTCTTTGCGCCCATTTTTCCACGCTGGCCTACGGAAGAAGTACCCGTGGGTCATGTGACCAACGGAGTGCATATCCCCACCTGGGATTCCGAGTCTGCGGACAGACTCTGGACACAGGCCTGTGGAAAGGGACTCTGGCTGGGGGCGACGGAAACGCTGGAGCGGAGCATTTCCGATGTTTCCGATGTTGATCTCTGGCGATTTCGCGCCGAGGAGAGCCTGTCCCTGGTTGAATTCGTCAGGGAACAGTTGTTCCGGCAATTGGCCGTATCAGGGGCGTTGCCGCAAACCGCCGAAGCCGCAAAGCGTCTGCTTGACCCCGACGCTTTGACACTGGGGTTTGCGCGCCGCTTCGCCACCTATAAAAGGCCCGATCTGCTGCTGCACGATCCTGAACGGCTATTGCGGCTGTTGAATAATCCGAACCGCCCGGTGCAGCTCATCATGGCGGGCAAGGCCCATCCGGCGGATCAAGCCGGTCAGGCCCTGATCCGGGAGTGGACACAATTCATTCGCCGCGCCGGGCTCGGCGCCCGCGTGATCTTTCTGAGCGACTACGATATGCAGTTGACCGAGCAATTGGTCCGGG